>CAIMMJ010000066.1 GCA_903842515.1 uncultured Bacteroidota bacterium
GTGAACAAACGAGTTCTATTGAAACAAAAATTGCTGAACAAACAACTGTTTTTCAACAACCTCTTGAATTAAGTTTTAACGGAAACAGTTATTGGATTGTTTATTCTTTGCTTTTTTTGTATGACGACAATAAAAATGAAATCTTATTCTTATATTCAGAACAGTCAGACAAAAACTTTTATCGTTCAAATCACCAGATAACTTCTATTTCGCTAGATTATACTATGGAGATAATAGTATTTCTTGACGAAAAATTTAACTTTTCCTTTGTAAGCAATTCATTTAAAAAAATTCTTGGATACAGAGATTTTGAAGTGCTTGGACTTTCATGTTTAGATTTGATGCATCCAGAAAGCAAAAGAGCCGCAAGAGATTTATTATCTCAGTTAAAAGCTGATAATTTATTTAATGAATCTGAAATAGTTTTAAGATCCAAACTAGGAAAATACCTAACCTTTATTTGTAAAATTCATTCTATTTCCAATTCTAATTCAACCTACAAATATTTAATTACCGGAATAGATATTAGCAATTTTAAAGAAAAGGAAAATAAACTAACATACGATTTAGAATTTTTTAGAAATCTCTACGATGCATCGCCAGATTTAGTTTTCTTAAGCACAATTAGCAATAGAAAAATTGTAAACTGCAACAAAAAGGCTGTCGAGGCATTAGGATTTAAACACCCAAGTCAAATAATTGGTAGAAATACCTCTTCCTTTAGAAAGAAACCGGTATCATCAGAAGATTTAGATAAATATTCCAGAATATACGAAAGTGGCGAGGAATACAGCGAAGAGTTGGAATGGTTAGATAACAATGGTAACTGTTTTTGGGCTTCCGTTACCATAAAAAAAATTAATATTTTAGGAACAGATTATGAGTTAAAAAGAATCACAGATATTTCCAGAGTAAAAAGTTTTGAAACAATTATTAGATTGGGGGAACAAAGACAACAACTTTACCAAAAACAAACTCCATTGGGTTACATAGAATGGAACTTAAATTTTGAAGTAATGGAATGGAATCAATCTTCCGAAAGAATTTTTGGTTATGCTAAAGAGGAAGTAATGGGTAAGCACGCCTCTATAATAATTCCTAAAGAAGTTCAACCCCATATAATTGAAAGTGTATGGAAAGAGTTGTTAAATAAAACGGGAGGCAGCAGAAGCACAAACATCAATATAAATAAACAAGGACAGATTATTCATTGCGAATGGTATAACTCTCAATTAAGTGATGCAGAAGGTAATATTTTAGGCGTTGCTTCCATGGTTTTAGACAACACAGAAGCTGTGAATACCAATTCTGAATTGTTAAAATCGCTCAACGAAAAAGAGGTGCTACTTTCAGAAATTCACCACCGTGTAAAAAATAATTTAGCAGTTGTATCAGGCTTACTTTTTTTACAATCCGAAGCTATTAAGGATGAACCAACAAAGCAATTGTTTAAAGAAAGTGAAACCAGAATTAAATCAATGGCATTAATTCACGAAAAATTATACAACACCGATAATTTTTCTGCCATAAAAGTAAGCGATTATTTTAGAGATCTTTCGCAAAGCATTTTATCTTCTTACCAATCTTTGCAAAATGTTTTGGTTGAGTTTCAAATTGAGGACAAAGAAATGTCTATGAACGTTGGTTTAACTTATGGACTAATATTAAACGAGTTAATTACAAATTCTCTAAAATATGCTTTTGCTGCTGTAAAACAACCTGTAATCTATATTTCCTGGCAAGAATTAGATGGAAACCATGTTTTAAAATACAAGGACAATGGCATTGGTTTTGATTGGGAAAGTGCCCTTAATAAAGGTAATTCCATTGGCTTAGAATTAATAAATGCTTTAATTTTACAGCTTAGGGGAACCATGAGTTTTAAAAATGAAAATGGAGCATATTTCCAAATTAATTGCAATCCAATTTCTTAATATATTTACAACATGAAATATTCATATCTTTCGCAGGTAAAAACATAGTCAAAATGTAGTTTTTTACTATTGCCTAATCTGTAAATTATACACACATGAAAAATATTATCCTTGTTGAAGACGATTCCATTCTTGTATTTGTTGTAAAAAAATACATCGAAAAAATGAGCTGTAATTGCACTGCAGTTGCAAGCTCTTTTGATGAAACTATTGATGCTGTAAAAAATAATCCAAGCGATTTAATTTTAATGGATATAAATTTAATTGGGCCAAAAAACGGTATTGATGCAGCAGAAGAAATTAGAAAATTTTCTGATATACCAATCTTTTTTCTAACCGGAAATTCCGATAAATCTTTTGTTGCTAAAATGGAAACAATTTCTAATTCTACTTTTTTAATTAAACCTGTTAGCTTTGAAGATCTAAAATTAAAAGTTGAAACATTCAAATATTAAACTCCTGACTTCCGCATTTTAACACCCAAAATTAAAAATTGAGTTTAAGTACTTTTGTTCTTCTGTTAACAGGATAGTTTTCTTCTTAATTTTTCCGTTTTGAGGTAGTTTTATAGAGACTTCAAAAATATTTTCTGCTATTTCAATTGCAGTTAATGGGCTTATACTGGCTTTCCTCTCTTTGAGCAGTCTTTCTAGTTCCTTGTAAAGCTTATAGGCAGCAAAAGACAAACAGATATGTGCTTCTATTCTTCGTTGTAAGCGATGATAGATTGGTCTGATTTTGAGGTCTGTTTTAGATATTCTAAATGCTTTTTCAATCTGCCATAAATGTTGATAATTTTCGATAATTTGGTCTTTCGATAATTTGGCATTAGTAAGATAGCCTTTTAATCCATCCCAACGCTTGTCTAGTTCAAGCTTTTCGGTATCAATACTTACTGCAATTTCTCCTTCAAGGTTTAAAAACTTTATTGTAGCCGCGGTTGTTTATATTGGCCTTAGTTAATTTTCCTCTTTTGATTTGTTTTTCGAGTTTGCGAAGCCCCTTTTCTCTATTGTATCGGTCTTTTTTGGCTCTGTCATCCGAATACGTTACAATCAGTTTTAAGCCCTCCTTATTAATAATTGCACTTTCTCCATTTTTCAATGTAAGCGCTAAAATTTTTTCTTTTATTTTTTTGTTTTCGTTCTTTATTCTGGCTCCAAGAATAAACTCATATCCTTTAGTTTTTAGCTCCTCTATATTGCTGCTTGATAACAGTCCACTATCTGCAACAATAATAAGTTGAGTAAGGTTGTAGGTGCTTTTAAATGCATCAACAATCGGCAACATCGTATGTCCTTCAAATTTGTTGCCTTCAAAAATCTCATAGGCTAATGGGTAACCATTTTTACTTACCAATAGTCCCAATACAATTTGTGGGTTTTGATGTTTCCCTTCCTTTGAAAAACCTGTTTTGCGAAGCTCGTCTTCGTTATCTATTTCAAAGTAGAGAGTAGTAACATCATAGAAAATAACATTGATGTTGTTATTTAAGATTTGTAATGTATGTTGATAGCTTATTTGTTGAACAAGCTCCTTTTGTGTAGTATGTAATTTATCTAAGTAACGATAGAGCTGATCTTCATCCCAGTCTATTTGCTTGTATCTATAAAGATATTCCGTAGTTTTTAATTTGCTTTTTGGAAAGGCAACTCTTGCAAGAACAAGCTCCCGAAAGTATTCATCATTGATTTTACAAAAGCCAATATCATCAAAAATTTGTCCCAACAACAAATCGAAGCCAACTCGTTTCATGGATACTATTGAATCAAAAAATTGCTCTACAAATACATCAGTATTTGAAAAATCAAACTCCTGAATACCAGACCGCTTGTCAATCCATTGTTGTGCCTTAGCTACTAATGGTTCTGATAAAGACAAGTCAAGACAACTACCAAAGCTCTTCACAACTTTGTATTGCCCTGAACTCTTATCTACAATTTGAACATATATTTTGCCATTGGGTGATTTTAATTTTCTGATAAACACGATAACAAAGGTAAAACACCATGTTTAACACCCAAAATACTAAATAGAAAAATTTAAAGTACTGAAAACCAAATAGTTTTAAATTTTATAAAAACAAGTGCGGAAGTCAGGAGTTATACCAGAGAATCTGGTGTGAGGGGTTTAGAAAAACAAATTGCAAAGGTTGTGCGAAACAAAGCTAGACATTTGGCAATGAACGAAAAAATAGTTCCCAAAATAACGTTAGAAGATGTACGCAAAATTATGGGCCCTGAATATTTCCAAAAAGATTCTTTCACCAACAATGATGTGGCAGGAGTAGTTACAGGTTTGGCGTGGACACCATTTGGAGGAGATATTTTATTTATTGAAGCAGGTTTGAGCAAAGGA
>CAIMMJ010000067.1 GCA_903842515.1 uncultured Bacteroidota bacterium
ACAAAAAAACAAAATTCAAAAGTTATTTTCTCTGATATCGTTGTAGATATGCCGGATGGAAGAAAAGATGTTCCACTTAACACAATTGTAGTATCAATTAAAGGATAATATATATGAAAAAGTTTCTTAATTTATTTACGTTGATTACTTTAGTTTTATTAACTAACAGTAAAATAAGTTTGTCTCAGTCCAACCTTTTAGATGGAGTGTATATTAAGGAACATTCTAATGAAAGAAAAGTAATTCCTTATACATATTTGCGTGAAGCGGATGTACTTTGGAGTAAAAGAATCTGGAGGACAATTGATTTAAGAGAGAAGGCAAATCATGTGTTATATTTCCCAAAAGAAGAATTACCAGGAAGAAAAAGTTTGATGCAAGTAATTCTAAAGTATGTTTTGGTTGATGGCACATTAACTCCCTACGAAGATAATAATGATGGAGATTTTGAGGTTGTAATGACTAGAGCAAAGGTTGATTCTATGTTTCATGAAAAGAAAACTGAGTATATTCCAGACCCTAATGACCCGGAAACTACTATTCCAACTGAAATTACAATAAATACTCCTGCTTCAGACATTAAACAATTCAGAGTTAAAGAAGATTGGTTTTTTGATAAACAAAGAAGTGTGCTTGAATGCAGAATAATTGGATTATGTCCTGTTTTAGAGGTTGAAAGAAGCGGTGAAAAATTTAATAAGCCATTATTTTGGATATACTATCCTGAGGCTAGAATGGTTTTTGCAACTGAAGAAGTATACAATTCTAAAAATGATGCTGAACGTAGAACCTTTGAAGATATTTTTTGGAAACGTCAATTTGCTAGTTACATCTACAAAGAGACGAATGTTTATGAAAGAAAAATAAAAGATTATGCAGTTGGAATGGATGCCTTATTAGAATCAGAAAGAATTAAGGAAGAAATTTTTAACATGGAACACGATCTTTGGGAATTCTAACTCAATAAAAAATTAATAAAAAAAACCTGATATTTTATCAGGTTTTTTTGTTTTCTAAACTTTGGCTTTACATTTTATCCATTCATTAAATCTTCTATTTCTTCTACTTCTATAGCAATGTCGGCCATTAAATCAATAGGATTATTACCTGAAACTAAAATATCATTTTCGATCCTAATTCCTAAACCCTCCTCTGGAATGTAAATACCAGGTTCACAAGTAAACACCATTCCAGCTTCAAATGGTCTATACTTGTTTCCAACATCATGAACATCCAAACCCAAAAAATGAGAAGTTCCATGCATAAAATACTTTTTATACAGTGGAAAATTAGGATTCTGTTTCTTTACTTCCTCGATTTTAAGCAATCCTAAGTTCACTAATTCTTCTTCCATAAAAACACCTACTTGCTTGTGGTAATCGTCCCAATTATTACCTATAATCAAACAAGCTTTTGCCTTTTTCATTACTGTTAAAACAGAATTGTATACATCTTTTTGACGTTTATTAAATCTACCATTAACAGGCAAACATCTAGTTAAGTCTGAAGCATAATTTGCATACTCTGCTGCAACATCTAAAAGTATAACATCGCCATCTTTGCATTGCTGGTTGTTTTGAGTATAGTGCAAAACACAAGCATTTTTCCCGCTTGCAATTATTGGCCCGTAAGCAAAACCATTGCTTTTGTTTCTAATAAATTCATGAATCAACTCCGCTTCAATTTCATATTCCCATACACCTGGTTTAATAAATTTTGCAAGCCTATCAAATCCTTTTTTTGTGATAGCACATGCTTGTTTAATTAATTCTATTTCTAAAAAGTTTTTAATCGCCCTTAAGTCATGCATAATAGGTGCAACTCTTAAATAATTGTGCATTGAATAAGTTTTTCTGCACCAATCTAAAAAGCGTTTGTCTCTTGTTTCCACTTCAACTTTTGCTCTTGTATGTTCGTTTGTATTCAAATAAACATGGGATGCTTCGCACATCAATCCATGAAAAACAGATTCAAATTGACTTAGCCAGTAAATTTTAGAAATACCTGAAGTTTCTTCGGCCTCTTTTTTTGTGTATTTGTGACCTTCCCAAACTGCAATGTGTTCGTTTGTTTCTTTTAAAAACAGAATTTCTTGATGTCCTTCCATTTTAGAATCAGGAAAGATTACAAGGATGCTTTCTTCTTGATCAATTCCACACAAATAAAAAAGATCTGCATTTTGTTTAAATGCCATGTGCCCATCAGCATTTGTGGGCATTATATCGTTAGAGTTGAATACAGCAATTGAATTTGGTTGTAATTTTTCTTTTAATTTTTTTCTGTTTTCTATAAACAGCTCTTTTGAGATTGGATTATATTTCATAACATCAATTTGAAAAACAAAGTTAGTTTGGAAACAATATTAAATAAATTTTTTTTAGCACATTGATACACTTATTTTGAATCAAAAATTTAATAAACTATTTTTGATTTCAATAAAATTTAAAAATGCTTGTAAAAACCTTTGGGAGTGCAGTTTACGGGATACACGCTACTACAATAACTATAGAAGTAAATTTAGAAACTGGAGTCAAATTTTTTTTAGTAGGATTGCCTGATAATGCAGTAAAAGAAAGTTATTTGAGGGTGATGGCTGCTGTAAAAAATATAGGATTTAGATTTCCAGGCAAAAGAATTACAGTAAACATGGCACCTGCCGATATTAGAAAAGAAGGATCAGCTTACGATTTACCAATTGCAATAGGAATTTTAGCTGGTTCGGAGCAGGTAAATGAAGAGAAAATAAGCAAATACATCATAATGGGCGAGCTTTCGTTGGATGGTGGACTGCAACCTATTAAGGGAGCCTTACCAATAGCCTTACAAGCAAAAAAAGAAGGGTTTGAAGGGATAATACTGCCACTACAAAATGCCAGAGAAGCAGCAATTGTGGAGGAATTTAAGGTTATTGGCGCAAGTTCATTATTAGACGTAATAAAATTTTTAAACAATGAAGAAGATATTACTCCAACTTTTGTGAATGCCAAAGAGGAATTTTATTCCAAATTAAAAGATAGCGAATATGACTTTGCAGATGTTAAAGGACAGGAAAATATAAAACGTGCCTTAGAAATTGCAGCCGCTGGCGGTCATAATGTAATTCTAATTGGTCCTCCGGGTGCAGGAAAAACGATGCTTGCAAAGCGCTTACCAACAATTTTACCACCCTTAACATTGCAAGAAGCATTGGAAACAACAAAAATACACAGTGTTGCCGGTAAAATGCAAAATAATTCGTCTTTAATAACGGTTAGGCCTTTCCGAAGTCCACATCATACAATCAGTGATGTTGCTTTGGTTGGTGGTGGTGGATTTCCACAGCCCGGAGAAATTTCATTGGCACATCATGGCGTTTTGTTTTTAGATGAATTACCAGAATTTAAAAGAACAGTTTTAGAAGTGATGAGGCAACCATTAGAGGATAGAGTTGTAACGATTTCTAGAGCTAAATTTTCTATTGAATATCCTGCAAGTTTTATGTTAGTGGCATCTATGAATCCTTGTCCGTGTGGATTCTACAATCATCCTGAAAAGGAATGTGTTTGCCCACCCGGAACAGTTCAAAAATATTTAAACAGAATTTCCGGACCGCTTTTAGACAGAATTGATTTGCATGTTGAAGTTACTCCTGTTTCGTTTAGTGAATTAACTAAAACCCAAAAAAGCGAAAGAAGTGAGTCTGTAAGAGAAAGGGTAATTGCTGCAAGGAATCTTCAACTGGATAGATTTAGCAATGAAGAGGGTGTTTTTAGTAATGCCCAAATGGGTGCTCAATTGCTGCAAAAGATTTCTACAATTGACGAAGCTGGAAAGTCTTTGCTGAATGTTGCAATGAAAAAACTGGGTTTGTCTGCAAGAGCATACGATAGAATTTTAAAAGTAGCCCGAACGATAGCTGATTTAGAAAGCAGTGTAAAAATTGAAACACATCACTTAGCAGAAGCTATTCAATATAGAAGTTTAGATAGAGAAGGCTGGGCAGGATAAAAATTCTTATTTTTGCAAAAATGTGAGCCATGTTTTTGTACAACAGAGTAAATAAAGAAGAACTGAAAAAGAAAATAGCCGAAGACACTACGCAGCGAACAACTTTATCTTTTTACAAGTATGTTATCATTGAAAATCCGGAGGAATTAAGAGATATTTTTTTTTATGATTGGAGTATTCTAGGTGTGCTTGGAAGAATTTATTTGGCAAAAGAAGGCATAAATGCTCAATTATCTTTGCCTACAGTAAAATTTGATTTATTTAAGGAACAGTTATACGCAGACAAAAGATTTACAGATGTTCCATTTAAAATTGCAGTAGAAGACGACGGTAAATCATTTTATAAGTTAGCCATTAAAGTAAGAGATAAAATTGTTGCCGATGGTTTAGATGATGGTAATTTTGATGTTACAAATGTAGGGAAACACCTATCTGCAAAGGAGTTTAATGAGGCGCTGGAAATGCCAGAAACAATTGTAGTGGACATGCGAAATCATTACGAAAGTGAGGTTGGACATTTTGAAGGAGCCATTTGCCCCGATGCCGATACCTTTAGAGATGAATTACCAATGGTATTAAATATGTTGGAGGACAAAAAAGATAAAAAATTGTTGTTGTATTGCACGGGTGGTATACGATGCGAAAAAGCTAGTGCTTATTTTAAACACCATGGTTTTGAAGATGTAAATCAGTTGCATGGTGGAATTATAGACTATGCAAGGCAAATAAAAGAACAAGGTTTAGAAACCAAATTTAAAGGTAAGAATTTTGTGTTTGATGAACGTTTAGGTGAAAGAATTTCAGAAGAGATAATTAGCAAGTGTCACCAATGCGGCGAGCCTTGCGATGATCATACAAATTGTGCAAACTTTGAATGCCACTTATTATTCATTCAATGTAAAAAATGTGCAAAAAAAATGGAAGGATGTTGCACTCAAGAATGTATAGATATTATTCATTTGCCTATCGACAAACAAAGAGAAATTAGAAAAGGGCCTAAAAAAGAAGATGCTAGAAATGTTTACAAAAGCAGATTAAGGCCTAATCTTTCTAAGATGAAATCGTTTTAGAAAAATTTACCCTTGTATTTTATTTATTTTTTTAAGAATATTGGTCAAGATATAAGTTAGGCATAAGGCTCGAAGAGAGTTCTGCCTAAAATTGTGCTTGATATTGCAATCGGTTTTCCGTAATTTTAACTCATGAAAACAAGGAAACCAATACTTCTTGACTTTATAGTTGACAAGCTTACAAATTCAATTCAAAACACAATTTCTGGTGACAGTTTTGAAACAGAAGTTTTACGCTTGACCCTTAAAGATCTAAAACAAGTAACTAAAATTAATGGTTGGAATTTTAATTGGAAAGCTGAACTTAAAGACAATAGAAAGGAAGTTTTTAAATTGACAATTCCTCATAATTCAGAAATTATCCAAGGTCTACTAAGTTTGACTATCGAATCAGACCACATTTATATGCATTTACTTGAAAACGCTCCATTCAATATTGGACAGAAAAAACTCTATGAAGGTGTTGCTGGTAATTTAGTTGCACATGCTTGCAAATTGTCATTTCAAAAAAGTTTTGACGGGTTTGTTGCATTTACTGCAAAGACGAAACTAATTGAACATTACCAAAAATCTTTAGGTGCATATACTCTAGGTGGACACAGAATGATAATTCCAACTGAGGCTGCAAAAATACTTATAGATAAATATTTTAAATCATAATTAACATGGGACATATTAAGGAACCAAAAGGTATAGACTTTGTAATTGAAAGTGAACCTCTCACTGACAAAGCTCGCAAAGAAATTAGTGAATTTATTCGAAATTACAAGAAAAAGGATAAAAAGAAAACGTCAATTAGAACAAGTAAAGCTATACATACTTAGTTTGACAAATTTGTGATAGCCCAACGCCTAATAGCATATAGAAGAATTTGGAGGTTCAGTTGTTTCATGAAGTTTTGTGCTTCTTCGCCGCGGCGAATCATGTTCAGTGATGGCAGACAGTTTTCAGCTTCGATCCGCCAGGGCGGACGTCAACTTCTTTTACCAACAAAACGGTTTGTTATTATAAATTAAAACACCACTAAAAAAATGGAAGTTAAAGATTCGAATGGAAACATACTACGCGATGGTGATACTGTAACTGTAATAAAATCGCTAAAGGTGAAAGGTTCTTCTACGGTTGTAAAAGTTGGAACTACGGTAAAGAAAATAAAACTTACAGAAAATCCAGATGAAGTAGATTGTAAAATAGAAGGTATGAGTATAGTTTTGCGGACTGAGTTTTTAAAGAAGAAAAATTAATTATCTCTTTACCATTATTCTTTTTGTTTTACTAAATTTTGAATTTGAAACTTTAGCAAAATAAATCCCATTAAATACTTCCTTAGGTATTTCAATGGTGGAGTTTTTACCTGAATTTTTAGATAATATTGATTGGTAGACAATCTTCCCTTCTAAATTATAAAGTTCAAAAGTATTTTCTGTTACACAATCAATTTCAATATTTAAAACACTCTCTACCGGCATTGG
>CAIMMJ010000068.1 GCA_903842515.1 uncultured Bacteroidota bacterium
CATTACTTGTTAATTGAATTGGGGTAGCATTGCATACTGTATCGTTTCCGGATATTTGCGGTAACACTTGGGGTATATAAATTTCGGCAAAAACTTCTATCATTTGACTGGGGCATAAATTATCTGAAATTGCCTGAATAAAATAAGAAGTATTTTGAAATAATATTGGTGTTGTGAATATTGCACCGCTAAATAATAAATCAGTTGAAGAGTTGGTTTGAAACCAGTTTATTGTGTTGGCATTATTTAGTTGAAATTCACCCGAAGTACCCGAACAAACAATTATTGATTGTGTAGCAGGATCTTCTGCGGAAGGAAGTGGAGAGAGGTTTATGATGGTGGAATTTGAACATCCATTTATATCAGATACTACCACATTATAAGCACCAGTATCTGCTGAAGTAGAATTAATAATATTTAATGGATTACTTTGAATATTTTGATTGTTGTGCACCCAGTTTACAATTGGATTTACTAAATTGTTACTGGCAAATAATTGAATTGAATCACCAATACAAAAATCTGGAATTGATGAAATTATTGGTTGTTCTACAACAGCACTTATTACAACAATTGAATCGGGAAAAAAATTACAATTTGCCTGAGATAGATAAAGTGTATAAATACCAGGTTCGTTGGCCGTAATTGCGGTATCATTAGACTGAAAATTATTGGGCCCGTTCCAAAATATTGAATCGTATTCTAAGTTTAAAATGCTTAAAGAAGGAGGCAATGAATTGCAAATTACACCTGACCCTTGAATTTGAGATTGCTGAACATCTGGCGAAATAAAAACTATTGCTTCTACTAAATTACTTAAACAATTGTCTGTGGAAACAGAGGCAACATAGAAAGAGGTTTGTAGAAAAACTTGCTCAGTACTTAAACTATCATTTGTAGATAAAATAGTGGAAGTATTATTGGAAACAAACCAATTTAAATTCAAACTTGAATTTGCTATTAATAATGCAGAATTTCCCGGGCAAATAGTATCGTTTGTTACAATTGGTTCTTGTGGCAATGGCAAATAATTTATAAGAACATTCTCTGAATTTGCAGTACATCCATTTTGATCAATAATCATAACACTGTAAATGCCTTCTTCGTCTACTGTTGTTGATTGCAAGTTGCTTCCATTTGACCAAACATAATCAAACAAACCATTTTCTGCAGTAAGCGAAAACTCAGCATTTGGACATATATTAAAAGTATCAGGCCCTAGTATAGAAACAGAACTTTGAAATTCAATAATTTCGATGTTCAATACTGTTGTTATTTGGCACAAGGTTGCAGAACAACTATACAATCCTGGCTGACTAATTTCTTGAGATGATGAATTACCTGTTAGTGGCAATGCCCAAACTAATAAGGGTGGTTCATTTGTTTGAACTTCAATGCTGGTTGTGCCACCATTACAAATAACGTTTGTTGGATTGGCGATTATATACGGACTACTGTATTGTTTTACCTCTGCTTGCAATGTAGTAACTAAACAACCATCAGGCTTAGTTATTTCGCAATAATAAAAACCGGGTATAGTTACATGGATAAATGAACTATTGGCAGAAATTTGTCCGGTTGGACCGTACCATTGATAATTAATGCCCAAAAGCTCTACAAACAATTTTACTGAATCAAAGGGACATATCAATCCATTATCGGGAAATCTAAATACCTCCGGAGATCTTATGGGGCTTACCACTACAGAATCTCTGCAATATTGTTGAAAATTTGAATACTCAACTGTAGGATATAAAGCAAGATGTTTCCCAAAATTTGAGTTTGTAATAGAAATAGAATCCGTAAAAACCCCACCAGGAACAATCCAATTAGAAGGAAATTGAGAATCAACACTCAATTGAAAAGATTGACTGGGACAAACAAATAATGTGTCATTAACTGCCGTTGGAGTTATTTGAAAATTTGGTAATACTTGTATAAAATGATTTCTTGTAATTGTTGATTGAGCAGTGCCACATGCATTAGATTTTGTGCCAGAAATGTTTAAAGTATAATTTCCCGTTTGTGTAGGATAAATTTTTACTAAATTATTGGGCATTAAATTGCTCTGACAAAAACTTTGCATTGGAGAGATTTGTGCAAATGGAGAAATTTGCCAATTTACGTTATAACTATAGTCACATAAAACCACACCCGATGGATTGGTAAAGTCATCAAAAACATGGTAAATAAAATAATCTCCTTCGCAAACAACAAGTGTATCGGGCACTACAGAATTTAAAGACAATACAGGAGGAATGCTATCAAAAACTACCCTAATTGTAGTTTCTTTGATGCAGTTAAAACTATTAACTTCAATTAGCTTATAGGTGTTTACAGGATTGTATACACTTGCAGTAATAGTATCGCTATTGAAAATACTTTGATAATAATACCAATAAATACTATCACTTGGCTCCGAAGAATATCCAAACAACTGGAAGCTGGTTGGTGGTATGCATATTTCTATGTCTATTGGAAGTTGGGTGGGAATTTGATTAACACCAATATTATCTGCAATTAATGGTTTTGGTGGTTTAGGATTTACAATAGCAACAACTGTATCCAGGTAAGAGTAGCAACCGTCTATAGATGAGACCTCATAAGGATAGGAGCCAGAATTTGTAATTGTAAAGTAATCTGACTGAGAATACAATTCGTTATTGTTCCAATACATATTTTGATAAGGACTTACCTTGCCATGTAATCCGGTATTGGTTTTTAATGAAAAAGAATCTCTTTCACAAATAACAAGTGTATCGCTCAAACAATTTACTTGAGCACTTGCCGAAGAATCCCAATGAGTAATACAAGGATAAATCTTAGGCTTACTGCAATCTAAAGGATTTATTCTTCTGTCGTAATAATCAAAAAGAGATCTAGCTGTATCAATTCCACTAACAATAAAACCATCACTGTTACCTCTTGACAAAGTATATTGATACGTTCCATAATTTGTTGCACCGCAATAATTTGAAACACTGCTATTTGGAGAATACAATACTTGTCCCAAATTATTAAATGAACTTAAAACAGAAAAATCTCCCATTGTTGGCAAAATAAACTTCTCGTCAAAACTTCCAGCAAAAACCGGAATTCCCAAATTATTTATTGCAATAGATTTTCCTCTGTCTTCTCTTGGCCCGGCAAAATGCTTAGCGTAAGTCCTATTACCGTTAGACTCAAAAGAAAGTACATATACATCTGAGAATCCTAATGAATTAAATATTCCTTGGCCATAAGTATCAGAAAGTGTATTAAAAGTGCACTTAAAGTCACCTATCACATACACTGAATTATTTGGAGCAACTGCAATATTTTTTGCGCTAATATTTCGCTCAGAACTTTCTGCTCTTGCCCACATTAAATTTCCATCATTTGTGAACTTTGCAATAAATATTCTTCGCGAATAATTTGAGGTTAAAATATAATTTTCTGGCATTGGAAACCATAAATTCCCTGCAAAATCACCCGTTAGTACTAAATTATTTTGATTGTCTATTTTAATGTCATTTGGAGTTACGTTGCTTGCTCTTAATCGCTGAAACCATTGAGTAAGTCCATCATTAGATAACTTTAGAATAAAGCCCACGTTTCTATCTGGGCTAGGATAAATGGTAGTATCAAAATACAATGTATCGGAATATTGGCCGGTTACAAAAATATTATTGTTTTGGTCTATTGCCAAAGACATGCCTCTGTTATCAAAAGGAGAACCTCCATTTTTAAGCCAGGAAATTGAACCAGCAGAAGAATATTTTACAACAAATATATCGTATGAAAAAGCTAAGCCACTGGTATCTAAAGTACTTGTAAGTGTATCGCTACCAAAAATGGCAGTGCCTTTGTATTGCCCGGTAATTACTGGAGAATTGGCTCCGTCAACTGCTAATCCATAAACTAAATCTCCATAACTTCCCCCTATTGAATTTGCCCAAAGAATTTCTCCGTTTACATCTAACTTAGCAAGAAATACATCAATACTATTCTCCACAGAGGTTAATGTTGTATTGCCAAATTCAATTGTTCCAGAGTATGTTCCTGTAATATAAATTTCGTTAGAAATACCCAAAGAAACTTTTAAACCTCTGTCGTTGGCTGTTCCGCCAAAACGTTTAACCCATATTACTTGTCCGCTGGGGCTTGTTTTTTGAACAAAAATATCATTGCCGTTTAAAGCAACCAAACTTTGTAAAGAATTGCCAAAATTTGCATTAGAATTAAAATAGCCTACGGAATAAATATTCCCGCTGTTGTCTATTTTTATATCGTTTACTTCATCTTGACTTGAGCCGCCTATACTCTTTAGCCAATTTGTTTGGGCATTAACGCAATTGCTGAACAAAACAATTACAACAATAATAAAGTATAGTTTTTTCATAACTTTAGATGAGGTGTTACAAATCAAATGTATACGATTTTGCTATTTGATTAACATTTTTTTCGTAGATGGTAAGATTTACACCCTTAATGGTATTTAATAACAGATATTAATTATTTTGTTTGACTTGTATTTTTGTATTTTTGAAGCAATTAAAATTAAAATTCTGACAACAATATTTTCAATTTGAAAATCCTTGACCTATTTATAATAAAAAAATTTTTAGGCACCTTCTTTTTTTCCATTGCCATAATAATTTCCATTGCAATTATTTTTGATATTTCTGAAAAACTTGATGATTTTTTAAGCAATCATGCTCCGCTCAAAGCCATTGTTTTTGAATATTATTTAAACTTCATTCCTTATTTTGTTAATCTTTTTAGTCCGTTATTTACTTTTATTGCGGTAATATTTTTTACATCTAAAATGGCTTATGATACAGAAGTTGTGGCCATATTAAGCAGCGGAGTAAGTTTTAACCGTTTTACTTTGCCTTATCTTATATCTGCCGCAGTTCTAACTGTTTTATCTTTGCTGTTACTAAATTTTGTAATTCCAAAAGCAAACGAAGGCAGACTAAACTTTGAAGAAAAATACATAAGAAATAAATTTAGAAACAGAGAAATAAACATACACAAACAGATAGAGCCGGGTACCTATGTTTATTTTGAATCGTTTAACAATATAGAAAATGTTGGCTACAAATTTTCTTTAGAAAAAATAAAAGAAAATAAAATTTTCTATAAGATAAATGCAGAACAAATGAAATGGGATACCATAAGAAACACTTGGGTATTAGAAAATTATAACATTAGAAAAATATTGCCCAACAACAAAGAAGAGTTAGAAACAGGCGCAAAAAAAGATTACACGCTAAAATTGGATCACAAAGAGTTTGCAAGAAGGTTAAACAATATAGAAACAATGAATTATTTTGAACTGGAAAACCACATTAAAGATCAACAGATGAAAGGCTCCAGCGATTTACCTTTTTTATTAGTAGAAAAATACCAACGTGTTTCTTTGCCATTTGCCACTTTTGTGCTTACAATTATTGGTGTAGCAATTTCGAGCAGAAAAGTAAGAGGAGGAATTGGAATTCAAATTGGCTTGGGAATTTTATTAAGTTTTTCATACATCTTGTTTATGCAGGTATCTAATACTTTTGCTACTGTTGGCAATGCTCCTGCTTTACTTGCCGTATGGATTCCAAATATATTATACAGTATTATTGCAGCAGTTTTATATTTTAAGGCTCCAAAATAAATTAAATAAAAACTTTCTTTAACTAATTGTGTTAATCTAAAAAAAAATCTATGAGCACACTAAACATTGGCGATAAAGCCCCAAAATTTAAATCAAAAAATCAAAATGGAGAAACCATCAGCCTGGATAATTTTAAAGGTAAAAAACTAGTATTGTATTTTTATCCCAAAGACGATACACCAGGTTGCACTGCAGAAGCATGTAATTTAACCGACAACTACAAACACCTGCAAAAAGCCGGCTACAGTGTTTTAGGTGTTAGCCCCGACGACGAAAAAAAACATTTGAAGTTTATAGAAAAGTATTCTCTACCCTTTGATTTATTAGCCGACACAGAGCATAAAGTTGCTGAAGATTATGGTGCTTGGGGAGAAAAAAGCATGTATGGAAAAAAGTATTTTGGAATTTTAAGAACAACTTTTTTAATAAACGAAAAAGGAATTATTGAAGACATCATTACTAAAGTAGATACCAAAAATCATACAGCGCAAATTTTAAAATAGAAGCCATTTGGATTTTAAATTAAAAGGCATTTGGATTTTAAATTAAAAGGCATCAATTAAATTGTATTGGTGCCTTTTTTTATTCGCCGCCATAGTCAAACAGCATTTTATCAGGCTCAATCAATAAGCTATCTGCTTTAATTTTTAGTTTTTGTTTTGCTTCTCCAATCAAAACAATTTCAGGATTAAGGTTCTGGTTTTCTTCCTCAGAAATAATTTCACGTTTTACTAAAAGTTTAGAAATAATTTTGAAGAAATCAGCAGTGTGGCTTTTTATTTTACCTGTCTCATCAAAATTGTAGTAAAACCATTTAGGTCTGGGTATTATCATTGCCAAAAAAATACTTTCTTGAATGTTTAGCTCTGAAGGTCTTTTTTTAAAATAATATTCAGCTGCCTCGCCAATGCCATAAACGTTTGGACCCCATTCAATTATATTTAAGTAAACTTCGTACATTCTATCTTTAGAAACAATTCTATTGTTCTCTATAAGCCAAACAATTAGAGCCTCTTCTAACTTTCGTGCTACAGTTTTATTCCTTGTTAAAAAAACATTTTTTACCAACTGCATAGAAATTGTGCTCCCACCGCGTTTAAACTTTTTCTCCTTGAAATTAGTAGCAATAGATTTTCTAAAAGCTCTTTCATTAAACCCTTTGTGCCAGTAAAAATCACCGTCTTCGCTGCATAAAATTGCATTTCTTAGATAGGGTGAAATCTCGTTGATGGTATAAAAAGAGGGATTGGATTCACCTACTAAAAAACTTCTTACTACAAAACCTTTTTCGTATGCAGTATAAAGAAACTCTGAATTTAATTTATTTAATTCCGAATTGCCATACGATGTTATTTTTAAATTTTTTGAATTAAAATTTGAATTAAAAACTAAACTATCCGGATTAGCTTCATTTAATACAAAGTTTAAATTATAACTCAATTGTCCATTGCTCTTAAAATTTTCGAACGACTGAAACAGCCCCTTTGGAAGTGAACTAAAAAACTCATCACTTTTAGTAGTTGGCATCGCAATTTTTAGCTGGTATTCTTTTGTTGGCTTGGTTGAAATTTTTACAAACGGATAAATTTTAATTTGATTTAATATACATACTGTAGAACTATCAAGCGTAACACTATTGTCGTCTATATAAAACGAAAAATCTATTTCTCCATTATTAATTTCAACGTCTTTGGTAGAAATCCTCCAATGATTTACAAAGAAATTTTTTACCAAAGCTTTTCCATTAAATTCAAGAATTCCATTGGAATAATCGTTGTTATCCAAGGAAAGAAGCAAGGTATCAAAACCTGTTTTTATATTAAAGAGTGAATTTATTATGGGGATATTTCTTTTTTCTAAATCAGTGGGATATATTTTTAAATCTGCAGTTCTATCAGCCGAAACAATTTTGCCAGAAACATTCCAAGCAGAATTACACTTAAGTTCATCTACAATAACATGTGCAGATATTTTACCATCTTCTAGGGTTATAATTGGAATGTTCCAATTTGAATACTTAGAATCTTTTTTAAAAACTATACTTACTGAATTTGCTGAAATTTTTTTAGGGATAATGTCAAAAACCTGATCCAAAATTTTATTGGCAAGCTCTCCAAAATTTAAAGCACTTCTTTCTTCGTTATCCTTTGTTTTTTTTGTGTTTTTTGATTTTAAGAGGAAAGAAAAATTATCTCCTTGCTTGGATTTATTTAAAACAATTTTTGTTGAATCGGCATAGAAATTATTTACTCTAACATTTCCCCAAAACAATTGAAACAATTTTAAATCTACCTCAACTTTACTGCACGAAAGCAATGTATCCTTGTTGCTTTGAAATAATTTAAGTCCGGCAATATTTAGTGTTGAAACACCAGTTAATTTTGAACTTTGTATCAACAGATTAAGACTGTATTTTTGTTTAAGTTTATCTGAAACTTTATTAATGGCATAATTCAAAATTAAATTTCTTGCAGAGAAGTACACCACTAAACATAAAACAACAATACCGCCAAAAATTTTGACGGTATTGATAAAATTTACATTGTATTTTTTTATTATATCTTTATATGTCCCCAATTTTCGCCACTTTTTATTCTGTAAATTGCCATTTCAGATACATCATATTTTCTTGCTAAATCCACAGCTCTTTTTCCATCTTGCAATAATTTTTTAATTTTTATTACATCTTTCTCGGTTAATTTCATGCCTTTGTAATTTCCTCTAAATTGGCTTCTGGCCTTTTTAACAGTTGGATTTTTAGCTTGATGTGCTCCCCACTCATCCTTAGTTACCCATTTTAAATTGGAAGCATTATTATTGGATTTATTGTAATCTACGTGAATAATGTAGAGGTGTTTTTTTGAAGGTTTTTTCAAAAATTTTTGAGCAACAAATGAATGAACCAATCCGCCATAATAAGTAGTCCTTTCTTTGTCTAACACTCTAACTTTTTTAGGATGTTCTATCTTTGTATCGTTAAGTATTTTTTTTGCACTTTTAATTTCATTTGTAATGGAGATAAAATTTCTGCTGCCTTTTTTATATTTCTCTTTTTGAGCAACTAAATCATCTAATTGTACTTTTTTAGCATCAATCTCCTCTTTCCATTTTTGAATAATTTTTTCATTCTTAGGTGTTCGTGGAGCCATAAATCTTAGACTTAATGAAGGATATCCTTCTTTTAAGGAACCACTAAGAATGTTTCCGGCAGACTGTTTTGAGTTGCTTTTTATTCTACCCAAATTAGATACATACAAATGGTTAACCTGGTCTTTAATTTTTTCAAAAACTATTTTCTTCCAAATTTCATCTGATTTTTTTTCCATAATTATTTTTTTTTGGTTTTAGGTTTATGGTCTTTTTGAAAACAACATTAAGTTAGATTCATTTAATTTATAGTCGTACCCAATGCCAAATGGCAAGGACTTTACATTTGAATTTGTGGGAGAGTAGGCAAGTTTTAAATCTTCTTGAAATTTATTTTTGAATAAAGGAATAGGTTTATCGTAAGTACCAAAAAAAGTTTTGTTCCAAGTAGAATCAATAAATTTTAAAGGAATACCTGAATCATCTTGCAAAATAGTTTTGCTGTTGTTGGTAATCATTTTTCTTGTCCAAGAGAAATTTCCATTGTGCAATAGGTAGGAGGCACTTTTTAAATATGTAGTATAACCGTTATTTATATTAATAATCATATTTCTTAAACAATTGTTTTTAAGAATTGCAGAATCAGAAAGGTCACAAGAAAAATAGAATATTTCGCTGTTTTTATTGGTAACATGATTCAAATATACAATTTGTATTGCTTTTGCAAAACATTTTGAAGAATCTTTTTTGGAAATTATTTTCCCTTGTTCGTCAAGGTCAATTGGTTTAATGTCGAGAATTTTATTTCCAGTTTTTTTTACAAATAAGCTTATTAAGTGTACAGCACCATTTAAATCTCTTGCTTTTAAATCTACTTTCATACTGTTTGTTCTAAAAAAAGAAAAATTTAAAATAGACCACAGAGATTTGTCTATGCTTGAAAAATAAGAAGTATCGTTCTCTAAATCTTTTATGTTGGGAAGCTGTCCTGGAGCTTCTAATGCAAACATATATATCTTTTCTTGGTAGGGGAAAAAAGTAAATGCATTTAAAAAATCAGGTCCACTAAATGGATAAAAAATTGTGGTGGATTTTTTTGACACTTCTGCTATTTCTTTATCTCTCCAAACTTTTATTTTTGAAATACGAGAACTGTCTAACTTATTAAAACGAGAGGTTAGATTAGAAGAAAAAGAAATCCAGTTTTTATTATTTGTAACTGCGGAATATTCATTTTTTTCCGAAGGCTTAATACCTGAAATTATTGAACACAGATCATCCAATTGAGGGTTTTCTGCTATTTGATTTACAGTATCAATTGACGCTGAAACAGGTTCGATTTTTTCTTCAGAAATTTTATTTTGATTTTCAGGGGTTCTATTGCAGGCAAATAAAAATGGAAGCACTAAAAACAAGAGTGGGGATATTTTTTTAAATGTGGTAATCATAACAAAAAAAGAAAGCTAAATAAAAGTATAAGTGCAAATATGCTTAGTTTAATTGACTTTTTAATTAAAATATTAAAAACTGTGCTAGGAAATTGACACCAATAAAAAAAAGCGCCATACCCTAACGTTAGCATTCCCAGTAAAGATTCTTTGGGTTTATATACAAATCCATAAATCAATATCCACAAACCGGCTAACAAAAAAACTAGCGGTACAATAGGAAAAAAAGGTACTTTGTAAGCATTGGTTTCTTGCTTATTTTTTAGCTTGTAAAGTACAAAACCAAGTATTGTTAAAAACGTAAACATATTTAACGTAAATCCTAGATACGTTATTACTTGTTCAAATGTACTTGTAACAATAAATAGCAATGAAATTATTGATTGAACTACAATAGCATTAACAGGAAGCCCACTTTTGCTTTTTTTAGCAAAAAAAGAAAGGGCTGTTAAATCTTCTCCCATTACTTTTATTACCCTTGGACCAGCCCATACCATGGAAGAAATAGAAGAAATTAAAAGTAGAGCAATTAAAATACTTATGAGTTGTGCACCATTAATTCCAAAAATATATTTTGCAGGAAAATAAGCCACTTCTGCCTGACCAACTAACTCAGAAATTGGAGCAGTAATTAAAAATGTATAATTTAAAAACACATACAACACCGTTACTATTCCTGTTCCAATTATCAATGATAATGGAAGATTCTTTTTAGACTCTCTAATTTCATCCACTAAATACGATGCAGCATTCCATCCGCTATAGCTGTATGAAACAAAAAAAAATGAAACAGCAAATGCAGGACTAAATATACTTTTTACAGATTGACTACTGGGCAAAAATTGAATACTTTGATGTGTTGTAAAAAACAATCCTGCAAGAATTATCACTAAAATTAACACCACTTTTAAGCTGGTGAAAATATTTTGAAAACTGCTACTTGTTTTTATGTTTGTTGAGTGCACAAATGTTATAACAACTAAAACAGAAATTGAAAAAAACAATTGAGGTACATGTATAAATACTTTAGACAAATACCCACCCAACAGCATTGACGCTAATGCCACAGGTGCAGCAAACCCCACGGTTGAACTAACCCAACCGCTTAAAAAACCTATAAAGGGGTTAAAGAGTTTACTTAAAAAATTATATTCACCGCCACTTCGCGGAAAAAGCACTCCCAGCTCTCCATAGCACAATGCACCGCATAACGAAACAATACCTCCAACAAGCCACAAAAAAAGAATTGAAAAACCATCCGTAATTCCTAAAAGCTGAAAACCTAAACTGGTAAAAACTCCAGTTCCTACCATGTTGGCAATTACCAAAGATGAAGCGGTAGTAAGCGAAATCCCTTTAAACTTTGATGGCATTAAAATTTTACAAAAAGTTTTATTTACTTACCACAAATTTTTGAATGCTACTTTCTTTGCCATTAAAATTTCTCAACCAGTAAACTCCGTTTGAAAGGCGAGAAACATCAAGCAAAGAATTATTTTCTGCTGTATTATAACTTTGCTCAAATACAATCTTGCCTAGCACATCAATAATTTGAATTTGAGTAGATTTTCCTGTAATGTAAATGCTTTGATCAGCTGGATTGGGAAATGAAGAAAACTGAGAACTATTTTGTTCCTCCAGACCACTTAAATCTGGTGTGAATTTAAATGCAATACTGCTAACATTTTCCTGACCCTGCACAGTAGTTGTATTTATTTGCAACAAAGGAACTCCGGAACCTGCAGCCAACCATTTGTATTCTGTTTCGTTTCTAGGTATTGGAAACTCAATTGGAAAGCCATTTATTGTTGCAGAAACAACATCGGTTATTTCAGAAACTGCTTTTACTTTTAATACTTCGTAATCCATGCCGTTAGGAAGTTTTAGTGTGCCCCAACCTTCAACTGAAGTAGTTCTTCTTCTTGTTTCTACAATTCCACCAACAGTGGGAACGTTAACTGTAAATTGAGAACGGTTTACATGTATATCTCCAAAATTCATTGGAAAATTATATACAACATCAACCGTATCATACTGAATTGGAGTAGGTATTCCGCTAATACTTGCACCAAATCCTAAGATAGAAAATGTAGAATTTGAAGCTTTAAAAAAGTTATATAAGTTGGTAACGGTAATTGGGCTTTGGGCTGGCAATGGCAAATCGTCACCTTTGGTAGCATAAGTTGCAGTAGGAAAAGATAAAAAATAAACAATAATTGGCCCCGCACCTAATATTGGCAAACACTCTACGGTTTGAGTATCTGTTGGAAGAAGATGAGTAAAATTCCAGGTTTTGCTTGCACCTGATAATTGATAATCGTCCTGAGCAGAAGAGTTAGCACCTCTCAATACAAAATTTTGATTGGCCGAGGGCATATCATTTTTTGTAATTGTAATTTGTGCAATCGAGAAAGATTGAACAAAAACAACAAGAATAAATAGGGATAAATTTTTGTAGGTTTTTTTCATAGGATTTATTTGTGCAGATTGATTGGTCTATTTTAGGTACATTAAGTTTATTTACTTTTTTAAAACAATGGTTTGTTTTTGTAAAATTTCGCCAAAGTTATCCATTACTTTTATCTCATACAATCCGGGTTCTATTTTCTTGTTTCTAAAACTATTTTTTCCCTTTTTTAGTTTTTGTGTAAGAATACACTTTCCCTGTTGGTCATAAATGTTTAAAAAACAAAAATTATTTTTAGTCGAAGTTAGCGTAAAATTATCATTAATAGATTGTGTGCCCTCAAAATTAATTAAACTGTTTATTAAATTTTGGTCTATGAGTTCCAATTCCTTTGAAACAATTTCAAAATTATCAATATTAACCGTTAGCCAATTGTTAGTGCATTTATATACCAAAGCAATATAAATAGAATCGCCTAAAGGTGGCACAACAAAGTTTACATCGTTCCATTTTGAATTATTTTGGGCAAAGCGACTTAAATTTGCTATTTCTTTGTACTCACCCAACCTTGGATTGCTGTTTTTTTTTCCTGCCCACACACCAAAATAGTCCATAAAATCCGGCTTACCTCCCGCACAAAATAGTATCAACTGAAATTTAATTACAGTTTCTTGGGAGAGATTTAAAGGAGGCGAAACAAAGCAATCCAATATTGTGTCTGGTTTTGCAGCATTGTTTGGATAGTCGTGAAACAAACAAAATGGTTTTGAAAATGCCAATGAAGTAGAGAACGTCCAATTGTTTTGGTGTTTTTTTCCTAAACGATATTCCTTCCAGCAATCTCTTTCTTTTGGATTATCGAAACTTGATTGAAATGGAAGATCAGAACCTTGAGCTGTTGACTTTGAATAAAAAATAAAAAAGAATAAGATAGAATAAATTACTCTAAGATTTAAAATAAAATTCACATCTATTTTATTTTTAGGGTTCAGTGGCGGTGGCTATACTCTTTGGATTTTGACACAAAATTTTTTTGAAATTTTCATGAAATTCTCCAGTAACTTTTGAGTGAAAAAATGGATAAAGTACTCTGTCTCTAATTTTACTGCTACTTCTATAAAAAGTTGTATGTACAATTGAAGTTTTGTTTTTTTCGGTCTCTTTGAACTCAATAATTTGCTTGCCCCGCGACTTGCCTCCCTTTACATAGCTAAATTCAATTGTCTTTTTTAAAGTATCAATTTTATTAATTTCAAAAGCAACGGCCATCTTTAATATTCCTCTAAGAAATTTTAGCTTCAAATAAATAACCTGTCCTGTATCTAGTTTTCCAAAATTACTCGATGGATAAAGAATTTTCTCTTTTCCATTTTTTTTACACAACATTAATCCTAATGCCAATTTTTTGCTGTTGTAAACTCTCTGCGTTTGGCATCCACTGTAGTTTTGCCAAACTGTTTGCAAAGATTTATCAACAGAATAGTTTCTAATCTGCTTGTAATATTCGCTGCACTTAAAATCAGAACTGCAAGAAGATTTGATATCTTTAATGCATTCTATGTTTGATTTTTTTTGAGATATAACTAATGCCCTAACTTCTTTGTATGGAATTTTTGATAAATCAATATCGTTTAAACACTCCTGAGCCGTGCAAAGACATGCTATAAAATATAAAAAAATAAAAAGTATAACCCTATTCAAATGCTTCTTACTAAAAAATATATTGGTACAAATTATCAATTAATTTTTTTAAAAATGAAATTTTAGCCATTTTTGAAGACAATTATACTTAAATCAACAATATGGAAGATAAAATAAATTCATCTAAGGCACCTGAACCAGTAGGCTTATATCCTCACGCAAGAAAAGTTGGAAATTTATTGTTTCTCTCAGGCGTTGGTCCCAGAGAAAGAGGAACTAAAATAATTCCGGGTGTAGAATTGGATGAAAATGGAAACATAACAAGCTATGATATTGAAAAGCAATGCCACAGCGTGTTTAGAAATATAAAATATATTTTAGAAGATTCCGGAAGCAGTTGGGATAAGATTGTAGATGTAACAGTTTTTTTGACCAATATGAAAGACGATTTTAAAACTTATAATAGGATTTATGCCGATTATTTTAAAGATAATTTGCCTTGCCGAACTACTGTAGAAATTAATTGCTTGCCCACGCCAATTGCAATTGAGCTAAAAGTTATTGCAACTATTTAAACCGTTAATTATGATGACAAAACTTTTTTGTTGGTGGTTTAAACTGCAAGGCTGGAAAACAGGAGAAAATATTCCTGCAGATGTAAAAAAATGTGTAGTAATTGGTGCACCGCACACTTCAAATTGGGACTTTGTTTTTGCTCTGGCAGCTTTTAAATTTTTTGGAGTAGAACCAAACTATCTTGCTAAAAAAGAATTGTTTTGGTGGCCATTGAGTATTCTATTAAAAAGAACCGGGGCAATTTCCATAGAGAGGTCTAAAAGCAACAATGCCGTAGAAGATTTTATTGAAGAATTTAAGAAAAAAGACAAAATGATTTTAGTTTTTCCGGCCGAAGGCACAAGAAAAGCAGTTGACAAATGGAAAACCGGTTTTTATCATGTTGCGCAGGGAGCAAATGTTCCAGTATTTTTAGCTTATTTAGATTATAAAAATAAAATTGCTGGATTTGGGAAACCTCTCTATTTATCAGGAAATATTGAGCAAGATTTTGTAAAGATTAAAGAATTTTACAAAAACATAGAGCCAAAAAATCCATCTTGTTTTAATGTGGATGGGATTAGACCTAAGATAAAATGATGTTAGTTCCCCATTGTATGGTAAACAGCACTTACGTCATCGTCTTGTTCAAATTTATCAATCAAATCTAAAATTTCATCCTCTTGTTCAGGAGTTAATTTTGTAGTGGTATTTGGTATTCTTTGAGATTCTGCTTTTATCAGTTCTATTTTAAATTCTTCTAGCCCTTTTTGCATCAAGCCAAAATCCTGAAAAGCTGTTAGAATTACAAAATTCCCTTCGTCTTCGTAAATTTCTTCTAATCCAAAATCTATGAGGCTAAATTCTAAATCCTCCATTTTATGTTCTCCGGGTGTTACTCTAAAAACACCTCTACGTGTAAATGCAAAATCTAAAGAACCCGTTTTGCCTAATTCGCCATTGTTTCTGTTAAAGTACATCCTAACATTGGCAACAGTTCTGGTTGGATTATCTGTAGCACATTCTACTAAAATTCCAATTCCATAAGGTCCATAGCCTTCGTAAACAACTTCCGAAAAAGAATCGGCATCTTTACTAGAAGCTCTGGCAATTGCATTTTCAATTCTATCCTTGGGCATGTTTTCGCCCTTGGCATTTTGAATTATCACCCTAAGCTTGGCGTTATTTTCAATTTCTGATCCTCCTGCTTTTACAGCCATGGCAATAAGTTTACCGTATTTGGTAAATGTTTTTGCCATTTTGTCCCAACGTTTTTCTTTGCGTTCTCTTCTGAATTCAAAAGCTCTTCCCATTGATTTTATTTTAGAATTTGGAATGCAAAAATAAACTCATTTTTGGTTTATAAAAATAAAAATTTAATTTATCCTATCCCCTAAACAACTCCACCACAGTAATCTCGGGCAAAATTCCAACCCGGCCCGGATAGCCAATAAAACCTAGCCCTCTGTTTACATACAAATACTGATTCTCCTTTTGGTATAATCCAGCCCATTGTTTATATAAATACTGCGATGGACTCCATTTAAAACCAGGGATTTCAATTCCAAATTGCATTCCGTGAGTATGACCGCTAAACATCACGTCAATATCTTTGTACTCTTTGTTTATTTGTCCGTCCCAATGCGATGGGTCATGCGAAAGCAAAAGTTTTATTGGTATGTTTTCTGTTCCTAAATGGGCCTCATCAATTTTTCCATATTTAGGAAAACGCAAATTTCCTCCCCAATTTTCTACACCCAAAACAGCTATTTTTTCACCATCTTTTTCTAAAACATGGTGTTCATTGTTTAGTAATTTCCATCCATATTCATGATGTGCCAACTGAATTTTTTCTAAATTTTCTTGCTTAGCAGCAGCACTTTCCCATTGAACGTAATCGCCATAATCGTGGTTTCCTAAAGTAGAAAAAACGCCTAGTGGTGCTGTAATTTTTTTAAATGTTTCAGAAAATCCTTCTAGCTCAGAAGCCTTATCATTTACAATATCTCCTGTAAAAAATATTACATCAGGCTTTTGCTGGTGTATTATTTCAATTGCTTTTTCTAAATGGTGTGTAGAGGTAAAACTTCCGGTATGAATGTCTGAAATTTGCACAATTTTTAATCCATTAAAAGTAGCAGGAAGATTAGGCAAACTTAATTTAATCTTTTTTACACGGTAATCAAAAGCACCCTTTAACATTCCAAATAAAAGAGATGCAAATGGAATTGCTGCAATACCTAAAGCCATTTGTTGCAAAAATTTAATTCGCGAAATTTGGGTTACTTGGTTAGTTTTTGTTGTTTGAAAAAAACTTAAAATCCAGCGGAACAACCTAATAATGTCATCAATTAATATAAAACTTACTCCAACTAATTTTGATATTTCTACTACAATTATAAATGCAAAAACATACACTCTTAAAAGTTTAGGTGCATTTAAAGGACCCATAATTATTGCCGTTATCATAATTAAAGATGAAAAAACCGTAAATCCCCAATAGAAATTTCTTACTAAATTTTTTGTAGAATTTGCATACGATTGCGTAACTGTAGAAACAGCCTGGTAAAAATACCAATCTAACAATAAAAAAAAGCCTAATAAGAGGGCAAATCTAATAGCCATAAGAACAGATAAAATTAATACGAGAGAAGACGTAAAAAGAAACAAATTGTTTTAGTAAGTAAAATATAATTAATCGCCGAAAGAAATATCGTTGCTCAATTCGTTCTTATCGGTTGCACTGTTGTATGGGAAAAAAACATGCAATTGCTCTCCGGCTAATTTTATTCCTTCAATTATTCCATTAGCAAATTCTTGTCTAATAAAATAACTTTTCATGAGTTCTTTGGTGTTTTCCCAAAATTTTTCAGGCACTTTTTCATTAATTCCTTTGTCACCAATTATCGCAAATTTTTTAGATTCAGTGGCTACATAAAACAAAACTCCATTTCGTAAATCTGTTTCATGCATTTTTAATTTTTCAAACACTGCGATAGCTTTTTCTAAAACATCTCCTTTGCAAAATTTTTCTATGTGCAGTTTAATTTCACCTGATGTTTTAGTCTCAGCATTTTTTATGGATTCTAAAATTTTTGTTTCCTCTGTTTCAGAAAGAAGTTTCATTTTCATTATTTTCAGTAAAAATACTCAAATAATTGTTTAAATAAACTTATTTTGTTCATCCTAATTTTTGCCATGATAGAACCAAAAGTAGATTTTAAAAATGTTAAAAAACAAGATGCAAAATTAATTAGAGAAATTGCTCTTGATGCCTGGATAGATACCTATAAGCCCATACTATCTGAAGAACAGCTAAATTATATGTTCAAAAAATGGTACAGCATAGTTGAACTAGAAAAATTAATTGATAGCAAGGAACAAATTTTTACTCTTGCCTATTACAATAAAATTGCAATTGGATTTGCAGCTTATTCTATTGTGGAAACATCAAAATTTAAACTCAATAAAATTTACGTATTGCCAGCTTATCAAGGCAGAAAACTTGGTGCTAGTTTACTTATTGAAATTGAAACTGTATGCAAACACAATGGAGCAAAAATTCTTCAGCTAAATGTAAATAGATTTAACAAAGCAAAAGATTTTTACTTAGCCATGGGTTATAAAATAATTGCCGAAGAGGATATTCCAATTGGCAACTATTTTATGAATGATTACATAATGGAAAAGAATTTGGAATAGATTGTTAATTTTGTGCGATGGAATTTCAAAGAAACACAGTAAAACTTCACAACAAGTATTTTAAACCTTTTATTTCTGACAAAGAAATACATAAAGCTGTAGTGGCAATTGCCGAAAAATTAAACAACGATTTTGCATCCAAAACCCCCATATTACTTGGGGTTTTAAATGGCTGTTTTATGTTTGCGTCAGATCTAGTAAAAGAACTGAATATTTCATGCGAAGTATCATTTGTAAAGTTAGCTTCTTATAAAGGCACACAATCAACCGGAGAAATAAAAAGTTTAATTGGTCTAAACGAAAATTTAAAAGGAAGAGATGTTATTATCTTAGAGGATATTGTTGACACCGGTCATACAATAGATAATTTAAGTGCACAACTACATGCATTAGGTGTAAACTCTGTAACAGTAGTTGCTTTTTTATTTAAGCCAAATGCTTATAGAGGAAGTACCATCATAAATTATACAGGTATAGAAGTGGGGAATGAATTTTTAGTAGGTTATGGTTTAGATTATGATGGTTTGGGCAGAAATTTAAAAGATTTGTACATCATTATAGATGAAGTGTAATGAATGGACTTTCACTAACTTTATTAGGAACAGGCACATCGCAAGGAGTGCCATTAATAGGTTGTAAGTGCAAAGTATGTAGCTCCAAAGATCCCAAGGACAATAGACTTAGAACTTCGGCCTTAATAACATATAATAATTCTAACATAGTTATTGATACCGGACCAGATTTTAGGCAACAAATGCTGCGGACTAACGTGTGTAGCATGGACGCAGTAATATTTACCCATGAACACAAAGATCACATTGCCGGATTAGATGACATTAGAGCATTTAACTATTTGCAACAAAAAGATATGCCAATATACTGCAATCCCAGCGTTGAGAAGGCTATCAGGCGAGAATTTTCTTACGTTTTTGCAGAAAACAGATATCCTGGAATTCCACAGTTAGAAATAATTTCTATTCACGAAAACATGAGGTTTACTGTTGGTGATTTAGAAATTCTACCCTTGCCGGTTATGCACATGAGCTTGCCTGTGTTAGGATTTTTATTTGGAGATATATGCTACATCACCGATGCAAATTTTATTTCTGAAAAAGTAATAGATAGAATTAAGGGAGTTAAATATTTAGTGTTAAATGCTCTACGAAAAGAAAAACATCCATCCCATTTTACGCTTGATGAAGCAATAGGAATGGTAGAAAAAATAAAACCAGAAATGGCAGTTTTTACTCATATTAGTCATCAATTAGGTTTGCACCAAGATATTCAAAAAATACTACCTACTAATATTTTGCTTGGTTTTGATGGAATGGTACTAAAATAAAAAAGCACGTTGGTTAAACGTGCTTCCTAACAAAAGATAATTTTTAATTAAGCATTCGCTTTGGGCTTTGCAGCTTTTTTCTCTTTTTTTGGTTTTTCTGAAGCTACAGCTGTTCCAACTGCAATGTTTGTAGCAACAATTGTTTGTTTTCTTGCCTGACGTTTTACGCCAAATGAACCCATTATCAACTTGCCTTTTTTAGATTTTTTATCTCCTTTTCCCATAATATTTATTAATTAATTGTGTATGTTTTTACAAACATAAATAAAATTTAGAAGAATTAACGGACAAAATTGATTTTAAAATAGAACTCTTAAACCTATAGTAATAACGTTAAAGAAAAATATTTTTATGATGGTGCGGTTTGCGTATTATAAAATTTGGTTTTTGGGAACAATAATTGCGTCCTCGATGTTATTTAATTATGACAATTTTACGATTAATTCTTGGCGATCAGCTAAACTATAACCATTCGTGGTTCAAAGATAACAATCAAACAAAAGTTATTTATTTGATGATTGAAATGCGGCAAGAAACAGACTATACTTTGCATCACATTCAAAAGATTACAGGTTTTTTTGCTGCCATGAGAAGTTTCGCTGATTTTTTAAATAAATTGGGTTTACAGGTAATTTATTTAAAAATTAATGATCAAAATAATTTCCAAGATCTAGAGAAAAATATAATTAATACCATAGAAAAATACAGCATTAATGAATTTCAATACCAGCTTCCTGATGAATATAGATTAGATATTGTAATAAAAAAAATTAGTGAGCAATTACTTATCCCCACCAAAGTTTTTGATACTGAACATTTTTTATCTGAACGTTTAGAATTAAAAAAACTGTTTGAAGGGAAAAAGCAAATTCTCATGGAGAGTTTCTACAGAAACATGAGAAAAAAACATTCCATTTTAATGGAACGAGAACAGCCAATTGGTGGGCAATGGAATTTTGATAAAGAAAACAGAAAACCTATTTCCAAGAAAATAGAAATTCCAAAACCCGAAATTTTTTTTAATAACGTAAATGATATTTACGAAGACATTTTAAAATGTGGATGCAATTATTTTGGTGAAATTGAATCCGAAAAATTTAGCTGGCCAATCAATAGAAATCAATCTTTAGAGTTGTTGAAATATTTTATGCAAAAAATGCTTGCAAATTTTGGAACTTATCAAGATGCAATGGATGCCAACCACTGGAATTTATTTCATTCTAGGCTTTCTTTTGCTTTAAACTCAAAAATGCTTTCACCCAAAGAAGTTGTAGATACAGCGATTGAAGAATATGTAATAAACAAAGATAAAATTTCTATTTCGCAGATAGAAGGATTTGTAAGGCAAATAATTGGATGGAGAGAATACATGAGAGGAATTTATTGGTGGAAAATGCCGGAATTCTCTCTCTTAAATTTTTTAAATCACAAAAATAAATTACCCGAATGGTTTTGGACAGGAAACACAAAAATGAATTGCCTAAGTTGTAGCATTAAACAAAGTTTAAAACATGCTTACGCCCACCACATACAGCGATTGATGGTAACCGGAAATTTTTTGTTATTGGCCATGGTTAATCCCGATGAAATAGATGAGTGGTATTTGGGAATATACATCGACGCCATTGAATGGGTAGAAATAACAAATACCAGAGGAATGAGCCAATTTGCCGACGGTGGAATTGTAGGAACAAAACCATATGTTTCATCTGCAAATTATATCAATAAAATGAGCAATTACTGCACAGGATGTTTTTATCAGGCCGATAAACGTCACGGAGAAAAAGCATGTCCTTTTAATAGTTTGTATTGGAATTTTTTTGCAACTCATGAAGATAAGTTGGCAAAAAATCCAAGAATTGGAATGAGCTACATTACCTGGAATAAATTTTCTAATGAAGAAAAAAAGTTAACCATCACGCAAGCAAATAAATATTTAAATGATATAAATAATTTATAAATGTTGCTGAGCAAAATTTTGGCTTTTCGCTCACATAGAATTTTTTGTTTTCTTTGTAATCATGAAAATTGAAGAAATACATTCCCTGTTTTTAAAATATCCTCTGGTAAGCACAGATACCCGAAATATAATTCCCGATTCTATTTTTTTTGCATTAAAAGGTGCTAATTTCAATGGAAATACCTTTGCATCAGAAGCAATAGAAAAAGGTGCTTCCTATTCAATAGTAGATGAAACACCATCAACAAAAAATGAAAAAATTATTTTAGTTGAAGATGTATTAAAATGCCTTCAGGATTTAGCCACTTTTCATAGAAAGTATTTGAATATTCCAGTAATTGGAATTACCGGTTCTAACGGTAAAACAACCACAAAAGAATTGGTTCAAAGAGTACTCTCAAAAAAGTTTAATGTATTTGCAACAATAGGAAATTTAAATAATCATATTGGCGTTCCACTTACCCTTCTTGCATTAAACAAAAGCCACGAAATGGCTATTGTAGAAATGGGTGCAAACCACCAAGGAGAAATTGCACTACTAAGTAGTATTTGTTTGCCCAATTATGCACTAATTACAAATATTGGCAAAGCTCACCTCGAAGGTTTTGGGGGAATTGAAGGTGTAATAAAAGGCAAAACAGAATTGTATAAATTCATAAGAAAAAACAACGGACTCCTTTTTGTAAATGGCGACGACGAGTTGTTGATGAGAGTTTCTGGCGGCATAGATAAAATAACTTATGGACAAAAAGAATCTAATTTTTTAGTAGGAAAATTAATTTCCTCGCAAAACGGATTGTCCTTCTCCTACTCCACTGCAAACGCCAATATAAAAGTTGAGAACAATGTTCAGATAAACTCAATTTTAAATGGGATGTATAATTTCCAAAATATTTTAGCGGCAATTTGTATAGGCACATATTTTAATATAAATTTTAAACAAATAAAAGAGGCCATAGAAGAGTATATACCTCAGAACAACAGATCTCAAATTGAGGTGAGGCATGGAATAACTTTTTACATGGATGCCTACAATGCAAATCCCAGCAGTATGGAGGTTTCTATCAATAATTTTGATGAGCAAACTAAAGGCAAAATAAGAATTGCAATAATTGGAGGCATGAATGAACTGGGAGATACAAGCACAGAAGAACATCAAAAATTAATTAAGCAATTAGAAGAAAAAAAATTTAATAAAGTATTTTTAATTGGAAGCCACTTTACTAAACTAGATGTTACAGAAACCTTTAAAAAATTAGAAAAAATTGAAGACATTAGCTACACAGAATTAACTAATTCTTTTTCTGGATCATTTGTTTTGGTTAAGGGTTCCAGAACAAATAAATTAGAGAATGTTTTAAATATTTTTTAGAATTACAATTTATAATCTAAAGCCAACCTTATGAAAAAAATAATTCCCATTTTATTATTTTTTATTTCAGTTAATGTGTATTCCCGAAATTATAACAGATTTGTTACATTCACCTTTCAATCTGGAATAAACAAAAGTAGATTTATCAACTACGATGGTTCTACCGGAAGAATAGGAAGCATAAACAACGTAAACCTTAGAATTGGCAGAAAACACTTTATACAAGTGGTAGGCGAACTCAGCATATATCAAAGCAAAGCTCCTCAACTAATTAACAATACTCCAGTAACTAACGCTTTTAATTTTGGTTATTTTACATTTCCTTTTCTTTATGGATACAGAATAGGTTTCAACGATTCTAAATCCTATGCTGCACGATTTTATGTTGGCCCGGAAACCGGATTATTGCTCTGGGCAAAAGACAAACAAAATATACTCAACCAAGATAACGTTAAAAAATTATTGTTTAATGCACTTGCAGGCGTGGGTCTAGATTTTAAAAGATTAACAGTTGATTTTTCATTCCATCAGGCAATGACCAACGCTTATCAACTAAAAACTAAGTGGCAAGTTATTAGCTTGTCAACCGGTTGGAAGTTCTAATAAAGATTCAAAGCCTCCTCCAAATAAACATAAACATCTGCCGGATGATCATTTATTTTTTCTTTGGAACGTTTGTGACCTAAGCGAACTGCCACCATTTTTTTTGATGGAATACAAAATATATATTGACCTAGAATTCCTCTAGCATAAAAAATCTTTTCTCCTTTGTATTCTATCAACCACCAATGGTAACCATATTTACTATTAGGTAAATTGTCTGACAAAATTTTTGCAGGAGTAATTGTTTCTTTTATGTAATTGGTATCAATTATTTGCATGCCGTTATAATTTCCATTGTGTAACATCAATTGACCTAATCTTGAAAAATCTTTTGCATTGCTATTAAAACAACAAAAAGCTCTTGGCTCTCCTCCCTTTTTATCTAAACACCACATGGCATTTTTTTGAGCACCAATATTTTTCCAAATTTTATTGGATGCATAATTGTATAATTTTTCTCCTGTAGCTTTTTCTAAAATAAAACAAAGCAATTGTGTATTTCCGCTCTGGTAATCAAAGTTTTTACCTGGTTCCCCTTCTAGTTTATACTTGTAAATAAGTTCTTTTAAATGATCGCTATACAAAGCCTCTGCCGCAAAGCCAAATGGATTGATATAGCTTTCGTTAAAATTAATACCCGAACTCATCATAAGTAGATGTTTGATAGTAATTTTTTTATTGTTCTCAGGATCAAAATCGGGCAAATAATTAGAAATAGGTTCATCTACACTTTTTATTTTACCTTCTTTTATGGCACATCCCACAAGCAATCCTACAATAGATTTCGACATCGAAAAGCTGTTAGAAATAGAATCGGCTGGAATACCTTCAAAATATTCTTCGTAAAGTATGGAATCATTTTTTAAAACTACAAATGCAGTTGTTCCTGTTTCTTTTGAAAGAAGATAAAATTTATCGCTTGGCTTTTTCTTATTATAATTTTGCGAATTTGGGACAGGAATGTAAGTACCCTTTTCTACTACACCTAAATTATCTTTGGTAAATTCATTAATGTCTGGGCCCATTTTACCTTTAAAAATTGTGTATTGAAAAACTTTATATACATAGAACTTCCCTGAAATTAAAATGTAAATATTTAGCAGAGCAACAAGTAAAATTAATGTTCCAAAAAAGTAATTAACTATTTTCTTAAGCATAAAAGATTTATTTTAAAAGTAAATTTAAAAATAAAAACAAAGCAACTGTTTAGATAAATAACAGTGTTATCTCAATTTCTTAATTATTCTATAATTTTTGTATTCGCCAATTCTTAGTCCGGTATTTTTTTCGATGATGTGCAGTATTTTCCCTTTTGGAGTGAATCTACTTTTTTTAGGATCAAATGTAAATTCCCAATCTTGCTGAGCTACTTTTTCTCGCATGAGATGAGGGTGTGTGCCTTCAAATTTTTTTACTGCATCAACTTGGTTGTAATCAAATTCTTCTTTTTTGGGCAAATGTTTTTTCAGCCAATTATCGTCATGCCAAAAAGAGTTAAAAAAATTACTTTTTTTCTGCATAAGTTTTGGGTTCCTTGCATAGCTGTAATGAAAAATTCTTACCGGTGAATAGAGCACTCGTAATGGCCTTCCGGGATGATTATTCTGCCATTCTTGATAAGAAGGATAAAATCTAAATCCTTGAGAATCTCTAAAGGACCTGATATTTTTTTGATTTCTAATAATTCTAATTTCTCTCCTGTGCCATTTTCTGGTACTTCCAATGTAATGATAACCTCCGTAAAAATTTAGAAAATCAAAAAGCACACCTTCTATTGTATTATCTTTTTCTAATTCTTTAAACGATTGCAGTATAAGTTTGGCATCATCTTCGTGCAATACTTCGTCGGCCTGAATATGAAAACCTATATCGCCAGAGATATTGTCTAGAGCTATGTTTGCTTGAGTAGCAAAAAGCTTTCCTCCTTCTCTTTGGCTCATGTCCCAAATAGTATCAATAATTTTTATTTTGGGATTGTTTAATTGTTCAATTGCTTGTCTTGTTCCATCATTTGAATCGCCAACCGCCATAACAAACTCATCAACGTATGGCAATACAGATTGTATAGATTCTAAAAAAGGATAACCAAATTCAAATCCATTTCTCACATAAGAAAACCCACTAATTTTCAAGAGAATTAAACTAAGTTGTAACTAAATTTAAATTCCCAATTTCCTGCTCAACTACTTCCATAAGCCACATTGGGGTAGAAGTAGCGCCACAAATTCCAACGGTATTAACATTTACGAACCAGTTGGAGTTAAGCTCTGTAGGATCAGAAACAAAATAAGAATTGGGGTTTATAGATTTACAAACCTCATACAAAATTTTTCCGTTTGAACTTTTTTTACCTCCCACAAAAATAATTACATCGTGTTCTTTAGAAAATTTTATTAGCTGAGGTTCTCTATTAGAGACTTGTCTGCAGAGTGTGTCATTTGATTCAAACTTAATTTTATCTTTGTTACCTGCCAATTCTAATCTTGCCTCAATTTCTTTAACTATTCTCAAAAATCCTTTTGTGCTTTTAGTTGTCTGAGAATAAAGTTTGATTGGTTTATTGTAATCTATTTTGTTTAAATCTTCGACGTTCATTACAATAATTGCGTTATTGTTTGTTTGGCCTTTTAGTCCATTTACTTCTGCATGACCTTCGAGACCATAAATTACTATTTGACCATCTTCTTCCATTGAGTTTTCATAACCTTCTCTAATTCTATGTTGAAGTTTGAGAACCACCGGGCAACTTGCATCAATTAAATGAATATTATTTTTTATGGCAGTTTCATAAGTTGATGGTGGTTCACCGTGAGCACGAATAAGCACTTTGCAATTGTGTAGATTTTCTAAATCGGAATGTTGAATTATTTCCAATCCTTGTTTTTTTAATCTTTCTACCTCCATGTTGTTGTGAACAATATCTCCTAGGCAATAAAGCTTACCCGACTCTGCCAGTTCATCTTCGGCCATTTGAATAGCATAAACAACCCCAAAACAAAATCCAGAATTTGAATCAATCGTAATTTTCATAATTGTAATTTATTTGCTCTATAATTTGTTAAACCAAAAATAATGAATACAAAAATACCAAAGATTTATGAATTGATTTAAAATTTGTTGATTACAAACCCAAGAACTTGTAATCTGTAGTTGAATCATACGCAATTTTTGAAGTCTATTTTGTGGTTTTCTTAGTAAGCTCGGCTGCGGCGCAATGATGAGTTTCAACACAAAGCACGCAAGCGATTTCACAAAGTTTTTTCCACAATTATATTCAATACTTACAAAATTCCATTTAAAACTCTTTTAACTCCATTTTTAAATAATACAGAATTGAACTTTCTAAGTAATCCCAATTTGCACTTACTAAGTTTGAGATCAGTTAGAATTTGAGCCAAATGCAAATCACTCAGTTTTCATCAGATTTTACTTCCACCAAAAGTTTTCCTTCAAATAATAAATCTATTCGGTATCCTATCTCTAAATTAACTTCTTCCTAAACAAGGGAAATGCTTTTTGCTTCTCCACGTTCAGACCCATTTTTTTTATTTAACAAAACAAATATTCATAGTAAGAACTCTCTAGCAATCCTGACCCATGTGCTTTATGAACTTTTAGCCCTGCTTCAAAAATAAAATTTGCTAATTCGTTTTCAAACATATTAAATTATTCTCTTAACCATGATATCAATTGATTTTAACACCAACTTTCTGATAAATATTTATAAATCTTGCTCCTTTTCCACTTCTACTCTCTATTTTTGCGCCAATAGTTATGGGAATTGTAAGAAGAATTATTTTAAGAGTAATCTATTTTTTTTTAATCACCACAATTTTATCTGTGGTGTTGTTTAGGTTTTTTCCTGTGCCTATAACACCACTTATGCTTATAAGACTAAAAGAACAAAGTGCAAACAACAAATCTTGGAAACTAAAGAAGGATTGGGTAGCAAAAGAAGAAATTTCCGATAACCTAAAACTTGCAGTAATATCTTCTGAAGACCAAAATTTCTTCAATCATTTTGGATTTGATTTCGATGCCATTCAA
>CAIMMJ010000069.1 GCA_903842515.1 uncultured Bacteroidota bacterium
AAGAGTTAGCAGAAAAGATTTCGTTAGGCCGAGTTGATTTAGCTTATTTGCGAAAAGGATTTTTATTTGCTTGGAAGAATTATTGATTGGATAACTTTTGGGCAGTATGCTTTTTATTGGGCAATAAATTTTCTAAGCTCCATTCTAATTTTATTACTTGTTCTGCTTTTCTATAATTGCAATTTGAAACACTACAAATTGTACAACTTACTTTAACCACACAAGGGTCGCTGTGAATAAACATCTCTAGATCACCTTGCACTTGCTCTGCAACAATGTTTTCTATGTTTCTTATTTCAAAATGAGATTCCTCTAAACTCATGTAAAAGGGTAATGTAACATGGCAATCTATATGGCTTTCGGTTCCATATTTCTGCAAACGAAGATTATGAACATCTATCCAATTTTCTTTTCTGTTCTTTTTAAGTACTTCAATAATTTCATCAATTTTTTTTAAGTCTGCCTCGTCTAATAAACTACTTACAGATTCTTTTACCAATTTTTGCCCTGTATAAATGATGTATACTCCAAAACCAATAGCAATTATTGGGTCTAACAAGGTAATGCCAGTAAGTTTTATTATTACCAAACCAAGCAGCAATCCTAAACTACTTATAGTATCGCTTATTAAATGTTTGCCACTTGCCCTCATTAACATAGATTGATTTTTTGTGCCAATTGAAAGCAATTTTTTACCCATTATAAAATTTACCAATGCAGTAAAACTTACCAATGCAAATCCTACATCTAATTGATGCAATGTTTGAGGATAAATAATATCATATACAGATTTTACAAGAATAAAAAATCCTGCCAATAAAATCATTGCACCTTCAAAACCTGCACTTAAAAACTCAATTTTACCATGGCCATAGGGGTGGTCTAAATCTTTTGGTTGCAAAGCCCACTTGGCACTTTTTAGTGCAAAAAAAGCGGCTATAACATTAATGATTGATTCCAATGCATCGGTTAAAATAGCAGTGGAATGAGTAATAAAATAGGTAGAAATTTTTAATAAAGTAATACCACAAGTTATCCAAAATACAAAAGTAAGTGTGTTTACTTTTTGTTTATTGGAATCTGATAGTATCATAGAACTATTTTATAACGTAAAACTTTCGCCTTCCATAGGAATAAAAATATCTTTAAAATCTTTTTGGTGAAGAAATTCTTTAAAATCTAATTGAACGCTTTTTTCTCCGTGTACTAAAAATAATTTTTTTACTTTTTTTGGATTCTGACATTCTAAAAACTTTTCAATTTCTAGATAATCGGCATGAGCAGAATAGTTGGACAATACTTTTACATCTGCCAGTACTTTGTATTCTTCTCCAAATATTTTTATTTTTTTATCGCCATTAATTAATCTAGCACCCAAAGAACCTGGCGAACAATAGCCAACCATTAATATGGTGTTTTTTGGGTCGGAAATGTTATTTTTGATGTGGTGTTTTATTCTTCCAGCTTCGGCCATTCCTGATGCAGAAACTATTATGCAAGGGTCGGGCAACAAATTAATAGCTTTAGATTCTTCTACATCCTTTACATAATACAATAAGCTAAATCCAAAAGGGTCAGGATCCTTTTTCATGTATTCGATTATATTTTTGTTGTAAAATTCAGGATGTTTTTTCATCACTGCTGTTGCATTTACAGAAAGAGGGCTATCAACGTACACGTCAATACGTGGCATTCTACCTTGCGTAGTAAGCCTATCCATGGCATAAACAATTTCTTGCGTTCTGCCCAAGCTAAAAGCCGGTATAATTATTTTTCCTTTGTTTCTGATGCAAGTATTTATTATTATTTGTAATAATTCTTCCTCTGCATCTTTTGTTTTGGGGTGCAAGCGATTGCCGTAAGTAGATTCACAAATTATATAATCGGCTTGAGGAAATTCTGCTGGTGGCTTTAGTATCTTGTCATCATATCTTCCAATATCTCCCGTGTAAGAAAGTTTTAAGTATTTATTATTTTCTTTGATTTTTAAATTGGTAACAACGCTGCCAAGAATGTGTCCGGCGTCTGTAAAAAAAACCTTAACGTCGTCCGAAAGTTTTGTCCATTTTCCTAAAACAATTGGTTCAAAAAGTTTTATTGTTTCTTCTACATCTTTTTCGTCATAAATAGCTTCAAGTAATTCTCTTCCTGTATTTCTTCTTCTTCTGTTTACATATTTTAAATCCAGTTGATGAATTTTGGCACTGTCGAGCAACATAATTTTGCAAAGATCAATTGTTGCTTGTGTGGTATAAATTTTGCCTCTAAATCCTGCTTTTACAATGGTTGGTAAATTTCCAGAATGGTCTATGTGAGCGTGAGATAGAATTACAAAATCTAAATCTACTGGATCAAAATTTAAGGTTCTGTTTTTTATTTCTGTTTCGGCACCTGAGCCTTGAAAAAGTCCGCAGTCTAAAAGGAATTTTGTTCCCGAAGCTGTTTTTATTAAGTGTTTACTGCCAGTTACTGTTTGTGCTGCTCCTAGAAATTTAATGTCCATATTTTTATTTTTTACTAACGGCTAACTATTGACGCTATTTTGTATAATAATCTTGCACCTACATTTGCATCCCATTCATCATTGCCGGGAGTAACTTCATTTATGTCGAACCCAACAAAATTTCTTCCACTATTTTTTACTGTTTCAATTAGATTTATTGCTTCAGTAAATTCTAAACCTCCAGGCACAGGTGTTCCTGTATTGGGGCAATACCTTACATCCAAAGCATCTATATCAAAACTTATGTACACATTTTTTGGTAAGAGATCAGTAATATTCTTATGGATAGAATTTAGTGTATCGCCATTAAATTGTTGTTTTTTTATTTGCTTATCGGTGATAATTTTTATTTTGTTGGAGTGTTGTTTTACAAAATCATTTTCTTGTTCGCAATAATCTCTAATTCCAACTGAAACCAGTTTTTCTACAGCAGGAATTTTAGTAATTACATTGTTAAAAATACTGGCATGCGACCATTTAAATCCTTCGAATTCATGACGTAAATCCATGTGTGCGTCAAAGTGAAGTATTCCAAAATCGGAGTATTTTTCGGCGTAGGCTTTAATAATTCCAAAAGGTGTGCTGTGGTCTCCGCCCAAGCCAACAATCATTTTATTTTGCTCTATTACCTTTTTCGATTCTAAGTAAACTTCATGATGAAAGTCGTCGCAGGCTGCATTTATTTCATTTAAAATGGTAGTCATTTCTAACTCATCGTCCTTGTCTTTTCCGTTAATTAACCAGTTAATGTATACTTCTGCATTCTGGCGTAATACTTTATTTAGTTCTAGCCATTTTGCAGGTGCATCTAACATTCCGATTCCTTTTTTCCAAAAATCAGGATTTTCTTCATCAAACAAATCAACCTGAAACGAAGCATCAAAAATTGCTCCCGGCCCTTTAGAAGTTCCTGCTCTGTAAGACACTGTTACTTCCCATGGAAGCGGTAAAACTAAAATTTCACTTTCTTCATTAGTAAATGGCAGTCCAAATAAATTATTTTCTGGAGCACCAGGATTGTTAGGGTCAAAAGATTTTATTTTTTCTTCTTTGGTCATTTTTTAAGAATAGATTGTTTGGTAAATTTTACCCATTAGCTTAATGTTTCCTCTAAAGGGTGTGTTGCTCGATAGCGAGGAATAAGGAACAGCTCCGGGAAATATTTCTTGGTTTGGCTGATACAAAGTAAGGCATACTTTTTCTCCTTCTTCTATTTTTATTGATTCATTTCCCATCACTTTAGATGGTCCAATTGTAAACTTGTTTACTATTTTAGAAAGAGTGCAGAATTTTTCGAGTGCAGTAATGGCCATAGAAAAAGTATTTTCAATGGTTATTGTTCCATATTCTGCTAAATCAAATTCTACTTTTTTTAGCTCAATGTTTTGAGGACTGTGGTCACTTGCTATGGCATCAATTGTATCGTCGACAATTGCGTTTAACAATGCTACCCTGTTGCTTTCTTCTCTTAGAGGTGGCAATACTTTGTAATTGCTGTCAAAATTTTGAATTACAGAATCATCAAAAAATAAATTATTTATGTGAACGTCGCATGTAATGGCTAATCCTTCTTTTTTTGCTGCCCTTATCAAATCTATGGAGCCTTTGGAACTAATACCGGCAAAATGAATTGGAATATTTAAATGCCTCACTATATGAATATCTCTGGCAACAATTATTTCTTCGCTAATTGCAGGAGTTCCTTTTATTCCCGATTTAGTTGCAGATATTCCTTCGTTGATAGTTAAAGAAGTTGAAAAATTTTTATCGAAAGCATAGTGAAAAATCTTTCCGCCAAAATCATTTGCATATTGCAGGGCTAATGCCAGTAATTTTGAGTTTGAAATACTTTTTTTTCCATCAAAAAATAAATTAGTTCCTGCCTTAAAATTTTCGAACATTTCTGTTAGTTCCTTTCCTTGCCCATCTTTGGTGATGCCAGAAACAGGCATGAATTTTACGGGTAGATTTTTAGCTTTTTGTAAGATGTATTCAATTTGTGAGGCCGTGCTCACAAAAGGATTGGTTTCTGGGCTTAAACAAACAGTTGTATATCCACCTTTTTCTGCTGCCTTTGAAAGAGATTCTAAGGTTTCTTTCCATTCATATCCCGGTTCACATCCATTGGCTCTTACATCAATAAAGCCCGGTGAAACATGAAGATTAGTGTAATTAATAAGTTGATAATCCTCGGGTGCAATAATATTTTCTGCAATTTTTTTTATGAAATTATTTTCAATTAAAATATCTACCTTCTTTCCATTCCATTTTGATTGTTCGTCAACAATTGTTGCATTTTGGATGAGGTAATTTTTCATACAAAGAATTTTAAATTAGTTGGTTTTGGGTATTAATGGTTTAATTTTTAAATTTAAAACAATTATTTCTAATAGAAGAAAAATCAAGCTTAGCCATAAACATTGTTTCCAGTATTTTTTACCTTCTACAAGTTCTGATATTTGTTGTTTTATGGGTTTCCCCGAATTATTTAGCAAAGAAAAATTGTTTAAATTATTTTTTTCTAAGTTATCAATTAATTCAGCATCGCTATAAAATTCTTGCAATGATTCAGAACGAGGAAAGTTAAAGGATAAAAAATTCTGAACTTCTTTGTTGATGGATAAACTGTAATTGCCTGCTTTAGTTGGTTGTCCGTGCATGAGCAATAGTGTATTTCCATCAATAATTTTTGTTGAAGGAATGAACTCTGATTTTTCATCTAAATTGGAAATTAAAATTTGTTCGTCGCCACTTATTTCTTTTCCTTCTAAAATTATTCCTTCAGTGTTACCTAAAGTGTAATAGTTATTTCTACTTCCGGCACTCATCATAGCCACCTTATACATGGTTGGAACAAATAAAGGGTGAACAATAAAGTTAGAGTATTTTGTGTCGGCAGGAACAAAAGCAGTGTAAAATTTACCTTTGCCTTTTGTTTGAATGGAAAGCAAAGGTGATCGGTCTAAAAAATCGATAAGAGATATGCTTCCTGAACGTTGAGCATTTGAAATTAAAAACCTACCGCTTGCACTTGGATAATCTATGTTTTGATTTTTTAATTTATCTTTTTCAAAAATATCAGAGTACAAAGAATGATTAAAATTTATTTTATCTGATTTTATTTTGCTGGAATCGAAACTCTGAATTTGAAACGAATTAAGTGAATTAAAGAATTTATTGTAGGAATCAATTTCTGCTTCCATAGGAATAAAACAAAATATACTTTTTCCGGCAGTCATTAGTTTGCTTAATTCCTGGGCCATTCCTGTGGAGATATCTTTTAAATTATTTAAAATAATTAAATCATATTCTTTCAGTTGAGAATAATTTATACTCAAAATTTCTTTTTCAGTAAAATCAAAATATTCATCTGTTTTATATACTTTAGAAATATTTGAACTGCTACTTTTTTGAAAGATATTTATAATTTTTATTTTATTTTTTATCTCGTAAGAGAAATGCAATTCGTCGTCAAATAAAATGGAAGCATCTTGAATTTTAATAATTCCTTTTTGAAATCCTGCGCCAGTATTTGTGAATTCTAATTCAACAATTTTCTCATCGTTTGCTTCCATTGAAACACTGGCTAGAGATTTTTGAGCGTTGTTAATTAAGAGTTTCACAGGTATATTTTCAAAACCTGAATTTCCCTGAGAGCTACTTTTTAATTTTACAAAAACTTTTTCCTTTCCATTTTGCTGGTGAAATGGCGATTCAAACCAGGCAGAGTCTATGTACACATTGGCATCCTTGTTTGGAATAAGTCTTATTAATGAGGTATTAATGGAAGTGTCATTTTTTAGATTTGAGAAATCATTTTGATTAACCTGAAAATCGCTTAATATAAATTGGTGTTTGTTTTGAAATGTCGAAAGAGATAAAGCATCTTTTTGACGCAGATTTACTTGTTCTAATTTCTTACTCACGGAGGATAAAGTAACCTCATTTACCATTTTTATAAATTCTTCCTTGTTCACCAAACGTTGATGTTTACCTTCAAAATCGTTGGTTAACAAATGAAATTTATCTGAAGTTTTAAATGATTCTGCAATTTCTTTTGCTTTGATTTTTGCTTCCTCCAATAAAATCCCATTTTTTCCTTTTACTCCGGAACTGTATGAATTGTCAATATAGATACTCACGCCATTTGTGCCGCCAATAATTTCTTTTTTTGAAGCTGAAATATAGGGCTGTGCAAATGCCATTATTAAAAAAAACAATGCCAATAATCTGCAGAACAGTATAAGCAAGTGTTTTAGGTTTTGAACGGATTTTGTATCCTGATTTATTTCTTTTAAGAAAGTTATATTTGAAAAATAAATTCTTTTAAACCTTCTAAAATTAAATAAGTGAACAATAATTGGAATGGATAAGGCGAATAGCGAATATAAAAAGTAGGGATAAACAAATTGCATTTATAATTTAAGTTTTATAGTGGTTATTCATTTTTTAATTTTTTTAATTCTTCAAAAGTAAATTGTAACAGTTCTTTTACATAAGATTCAGAAAAAT
>CAIMMJ010000070.1 GCA_903842515.1 uncultured Bacteroidota bacterium
AATAAAGTTCCTTCAATTTTGTATTTTAGACATTGCACCATCCCCAACAAAAAGGTTTTGGATTTAATAAAAATTGGAGGTCATAAAATTGGATTGCATGCAGAGAACACTAGGAGTTTTGAAACCTTTAAAAACGAATTAAGTTTATTTAGAAAAAAACTTAACTCAGAAAAAGTTGACTCATTTAGCAAACATGGTTCTGGGAATTTAAAATTAGGCAAATATCATTATCCTCCATTTGAACCTCAAAAATATTTAGAATGGTCAAAAAGTTTGGATATTAGGTATATTTCTGGAAATGACATTGCAGAAAAAAAGGAAGAATTGTTTGCAGCAAATAATTATTTTTCTCGAATATTTTGGATTGAAAGAGAGTACCGATCCAAAGATTTTTTCGATTTAAAAAAAGTTGTAGATGCTGCAAAGGAAAATGATATAGTTGTTCTAATTCATCCCTGCAACTTCGATTCCACAAAAGCCGTGTTAGATGATTTTATTGAATTAATAAGGCTTGCGAAAATGGAAAATGTAAGTTGGAAGGTTATTTAATATTTTTAACGCCCATTTTATTATACAAATCAACCATGGTTTGAACATTGTTTTTCCAATCGTAAACGTCTTCTACTTTTTTTCTACCACCTTTTCCGAGTTCAATCCTTAGTGATTTATTTGAAATTAATTTTTCTAGTGCAACTGCAATTGCATTTACATCCCTAGGAGGAACTATTATACCAGTTTTATTGTCATCTATTACTTCTGGCAAACCTCCAACATTTGTTGCTATTACAGGCAAGGAGCAAGCAGATGCCTCTACAGCAGCTACTCCAAAAGTTTCAGAGTCTATAACGCTTAAAATGGTAAAAATATCAAAATTGGAAAGGAGTTTGATGTATTTTTCAAAATCAGAATTTTGGTTAACAAATCCATGAAATATAACATTATCCTCAATTTTTAATTCTTTGGCTAAATTCATCAAATAGCCTTTTTGGGGCCCATCTCCTACTAAATCAAGGATAATATTTGAGTGTTTCTTTTCTACAATTGCAAAAGCTTTTATTAAATGTTCTATCCCATATTTTTCAGCCAACACCCTAATTGTTCCAATTCTTATTTTATTTGAATCTGCTTTAGGTTTTACTGTAAACTTATTTAAATCAACTCCAAATGGAATAAGTTGAACTGGTTTGCCAGATAATTTTAGCATTTCCTTTCTAGTAATCTCTGTAAGCACTGTAATAGCATCCGCCTTTCTAAATGAATACTTAAGAAGAAGCTTCATAAAGTAATTTTTGGGGCTATCAAAAATATCTGCTCCCCAACCAGTAATCAAATAGGGATGAAAGCCAGAAAAAGCACCTAAAAATCCATAGCTAGAAGCATAATGTGAATGAAGTAAATCTGGCCCTATTTGTTTGATGTATTTCTTAACTAAAAACACATTTAAAAAATAATCAACTTTGTTTCCTAAAAATATTTTTAATGGATGATAGGTTACATTATCAAATTTTACACCACGGTCAAATGAAATTACATGTAACTCTATTTCCTTGTACATTGAAATAGCTTGAACCCATTTTTGAACGTGGATGCTTTTATTTTCTCCTAACAATACTAGTTTCATTTTTTTTAATTTATAGTAACTTTTTTCCAAAATAATAATCCACTAGAGCTGAAATTCCTTTACTAAGAAATTCATCTTCCTCAATTGGTATTAGTCTATTTACTTTGGCCGTGGAATAAAATTTTTCGGAGGTCATTTCTGTTAATTTACTAGTATTAAGTTTCTGAAACTTAACAGGTGCAAGGTCTAATAATTTTGCTAAAACCCAAAGTGGGGTAACTACTAATTTTGACAAAGAATTTACTTGAAAATCACTTTGTAATTTTTGTTGAATTCTATCTACAAATTGCTCTATTGTGCAGCTTGAATTGATGAAATATACCTCGTTGAGAAATATATCCTTTGTAAGAATTTCATTAATAATAAATGAAATTTGCCCTACATAAACATAATTTAATTTGGCGTTTTTATTGATATAAAAAAAACGTTTGGCTTTTATAGTTTTTATCAAATTCAACAGTTTGTTGGAAGGGTCGTTTTCACCAAACACATTTGTAGGTCTCAAAACAACATATCTATTTTTTCCTGTAATGTTCAGTATTTCATTTTCTGCTTCCAACTTTGTTATTTCATATAAATTATTTGGATAACAAATGGCACTTTCATCAATACAATTTTCTTTATGATTGTATAAACCCAAAACACCACCGCTACTTATATGAATTAGTTTTATGTGTTTAAAATTATTTACTATTTCAACTATCTTTTTTGTTCCCAATACATTTGTTTCATACATTTTAGACTCATCCTTTTTATCTCCAGCAGCATGAATTATATAGTCTATTTTTTCAAATATTTTATTTCTCGCTTCTAATGAAGTCAGATCATTTTGAATAAATTTAATTGAAAGATTTTTACTTTCATTTGCATAACGTGAAAGAACAACAAAATTAAATTCTTGAGTTAAATCAGTTATTATCCTCTTGCCTATAAAGCCGCTAGCACCTGTAAAAAAAATAGTTTTTTTCTCTTTCATTCAACCAAAATTGGCAATAATTTTTTATTTAATTCCTATAGGTGGATTAAAAACTTTTGGCAGAGTATATATATATGCCTTTAGTTTTAAAAAATACATCTTGCTAATAATAGAAAGAAAAGTAAAAATGACGATTTTAAACAATACACCAAAAAAACTAATTAATTTAACTATCAGGGTTTCTAACTTACTATGATGAGTATTAAAGAATTTTATTTTATTAAAAATTTGGTTAGAAATAGAAATATTATAGTTCTTTTTTGCACTTTGCCCAATGTGATGCAGTATTTGGGCATTAGGAAAATAGACCATACGTAAACCTGCTTTCTTTATTCTGTAGCAAAAATCAATATCTTCTATCCAAAATAATTTTTCATCTAGCATACCAACTGTTTCAAAAACGTTTCTTCTAAAAAAAATGGCTGCACCACTGTATGAATCTGCCTCAAACATTTTTGTAAGGTCTTTATCATTATAACCTTTACTTTTACTTAAGAAATTGAGGTGAAATAAATCTGCAAAAACATAAATTATTTTAGGGAAACGCCATGCAGAATGCTGCAAGGTTCCATTTGTATTTAACAATTGAGGAGCTACCAAACTATATTCAGTATTACTTATTATAAAACTATAAAGTTTGTAAATGGCATCATTTAAAATTTCAGTATCCGGATTTAACATAAAAACAAACTCTCCTTTGCATATTTTAAAGGCTTGATTGTTTGCAGCTGGAAATCCTTTGTTAATTATATTCTCAATTAAAACTACATCTGGAAATTTGCTTTTAATCATCTCTACACTCCCATCATTTGAGCAATTATCCACCAAAATAATTTCAAACTTTAAGTTAGAAGTATTTAAATAAATAGATTCAATACATTTTTCAACAAGATTTTTTACATTATAATTTACTATTACAATGCTAACATCAAATTCCAACTTCATTTTCTATATTTTGTTTCAAATTATATACCAAAGCAACAACTAACCAATAGAAACAAGCAAATGAATAGAAATCCAATACATTACTCATAACATTTTGAATTGCAATCATAACAAACAATACAAAAGAAAAAAGAAACAATTCGTTTTTAAATAAAATTGAATTCTTTAAAATAAAATATAGGTGGAAAATAAAAATCACCAAATAAGTTACAAGTCCCCAGATACCTGTTTCATTTGCCAATTTTAAATACCAACCGTCTGTTGAATATATTGCTGCATTTTTCCTTTGTGTGGGCGAACTAAAAAACCTATTACCAATATGTCCGGCTTTCCCCAATCCATATCCCATGGGCTTTCGTGTAAAATCTCTTAAAGATAATTTCCAAAATTTTACCCTAGTATTTTGAATTCCTTTTACCAAATTTCCATCTGCCTCACTTAATATTATTTCATGATTTTCTTCACCTGTTCCATTCATTGTTTCAATAGATGAACTTGAAACAAAACCAATTAGAGATAATGTAGGTGGATTAAAAAATCCATAAGTAAAAAAAATAGCACTAGTAACTAATAGAGCTTTCAAAAATGGTTTATACTGTTTGGTAAAATAACAAACCATTAAACTTCCAAAATAAAAAGAAATTATGGCACCTCTGGAAACAGATAATATCAAACAAAACCAAAATAAACAAAAAACTAATAATGTGTAAATAGAAAATTTGGAATTAAATTTTATAAAATAATAAATGGCTCCTGCAGCCATAAATGTACCCCAACCAACAGGCGAAAAAAATATTCCACCCATTCGTCTAATTATGTAATAATTAACTTTCCCCCCAACAAACCTAACAGATGCTGTATCTATTTCTGGAAAGAAAAGATATAAAATCAAAAATATAAATGCAAAAAGAGTATACCAGTTAAATATGCCATCCAAAATACTTTTATAATCTGAATTACCAAAAGAGTTAGCATAAAATCTAATTGAAAAATACATAAGCATTGGAAGATATGTTAATCTTATTGCATAAAAAGAATAAAGAATATTATTTGCTAAAATTATTCCAAGCAAAATATTGCTAACAAAATAAATCAAAATCAACACATCAAACAATACTATTTTCTCTGATTTAAAATCATCTTTAATGAACTTTATTAATGCTATAGAAAATATTAAACAAATAAAAAAAT
>CAIMMJ010000071.1 GCA_903842515.1 uncultured Bacteroidota bacterium
AAATAAAATCTTCCTATATTTCAACAATAATTTAAAGATTAAAATGAAAAAAAAATACACAATTATTATTGCCTTACTTATTACTTTTAAGGTTTTTGCACAACCAACTATTTCTCTCAGTTCTTTCTCAACGGGATACACCTTGCTTTCAGATATAGCCAATTGTGGAGATAGCAGATTATTTGTTACACAACAAAGAGGAAGAATTATTATTTGCGATTCTTTAGGAGTAAAAAGAACAACACCATTTTTAAATTTAACAAGCACAGTAAGCAGCAGTGGTAACGAAAGGGGTTTGTTGGGATTGGCTTTTCACCCTAACTACAAACAAAATGGATATTTTTATGTAAACTATACTCGCCAATCCGATGGAGCAACTAGGGTTTCAAGGTTTTCGGTTAATCCTGCAGATTCTAATTTAGCATTGCCAAATTCTGAGTTAAATTTATTAACAATTACACAACCATATACAAACCACAACGGTGGTAATATAGAATTTGGACCAGATGGCTATTTATACATTGGAATGGGCGATGGCGGAAGTGGTGGCGATCCTGATAATTATTCTCAAAACAAACTATCCCGTTTAGGAAAAATGTTAAGAATAGATGTTAATGGCACACAGCCTTATTCCGTTCCATCATCCAACCCATTTGTTGGCAATTCTGCTTATGCCCCAGAAATATGGTCTTTAGGCTTAAGGAACCCTTGGAAATGGAGCTTCGATAGAATTTCTGGAGACATGTGGATTGGTGATGTTGGGCAGAATGAAATAGAAGAAATAGATTTTCAATTGGCAAATAGTGCAGGTGGTGAAAATTACGGTTGGAGGTGTTACGAAGGTTCAACACCTTACAACATAAGTGGATGTCTATCTGCCTCAAATTACGATTCACCAATATTCGAATATGGCCACACCCCAACTAGTAGTTGCTCTGTTACAGGCGGAATGGTTTACAGAGGAGCTACACACCAAAGTTTATTTGGCTATTACTTGCTTGCAGATTATTGCAGTGGAAGATTTTGGTGGGTAAAAAGAGAAACGAATGGAACTTTTACAAATGGAATTTTTACGGGTGTAACCACAGGTAATTATGTATCCTTTGGTGAAAATTATTTAGGCGACATATTTGTTGCCACTGGAAGTGTTATTTCAAGAATTAATGCCCCCAATCCTTGCCCTGTTGCATTTATTAATAGCAACGATTCTGTTTCGTATTGCCAAGGTGCATCTGCAAGACTGGTTGCACTCAGAGCAAATGGATTAAGTTATCAATGGTCATTAAATGGTAGTCCACTATCAGGTGAAACAAACTATTGGATAGATGCAGATCAACCTGGAAATTATTCAATAACGGTTACAAACGGTGCAGGATGTTCTGCAACATCTTCTCTTGTTAATGCAATTGCAAATACTTCACCAGAAATTATACTTAGTGGTTATTCAACAATATATAATCCCGGATTTGAAAATGATACTATAATTACAAATATTCCAAATGCTCAAGTATTTATAAACGGAATCGCTGGTAATGTTATAAGCGAAAATTTATTGGTTGAAGGATACAATGATATTACTGTGAGTTTAACAGACAGCGAAGGTTGCACATGGACACAAATCGACTCAGTTTTATTTACGATTAATGTAAATATTTTTGAAGCTAAGGCAGCAAATTCTATTGTTTTCCCTAATCCGGTTGTAAAAGGGAATACCGTAAAAATTGGCAATAGCACCAACTTTATTAGTAACGTTCAATTGTTTGATGTAACTGGAAAACAAATTTCAATTAACAATTACAATCCAACACAAAAAACATTTTCTACGCAAGGTTTAAACGCAGGAATTTATACAATAAAATTCATTGCAGAAAACAACTTCTACACCAAACAATTAATGATTATTGAATAATGGAGCAATTTGTTGTATCGGCAAGAAAATACAGGCCGGCAATTTTTGAAAGTGTTGTAGGTCAAAAGCATATTACTACCACTCTTAAAAATTCTATACGCAGTAATCATTTGCCTCAGGCTTTTTTGTTTTGTGGACCAAGAGGTGTTGGAAAAACTACTTGCGCCAGAATTTTAGCAAAAACAATTAACTGTTTAAACATTGGCGAAAATACAGAGCCGTGCAACAATTGTGAATCTTGCACCTCGTTTAACAACGGCCAATCGTTTAACATTATTGAACTAGATGCTGCCTCAAATAATTCGGTAGACGACATTAGGACCCTTGTAGAGCAAGTAAGATTTGCCCCTCAAATTGGTAAATACAGAGTGTTTATAATTGATGAGGTGCACATGCTTTCCAATCAGGCATTCAATGCATTTTTAAAAACTCTGGAGGAGCCTCCTGCACATGCAATATTTATTTTAGCAACAACAGAACGACACAAAATAATCCCTACAATTTTATCGCGTTGCCAAATTTTCGATTTTCACAGAATTAAACTCGAAGATATTGCTCACCATTTAGAGTTTATAGCAAAAAGTGAAAATGTAAAGTACGATTCTGATGCTTTGCATATAATTGCTCAAAAAGCTGACGGTGGATTAAGAGACGCCTGCTCTATGTTCGATCAGATTGTGAGTTTTTCTAATGCTGATGTTTCCTACCAAGCTGTTATCACCAATTTAAATATTTTAGATTACGATTACTACTTTGCTATCACCGAAGGATTTTTGAATAAGGACATAGCGGGAACCCTACTCCGTTACGATCAAATTCTTGCCAATGGCTTTGATGGTTTAAATTTTATTTCCGGATTAGCATCGCATTTCAGAAATTTAATTGTAGCCAGAAACCCGGCTACAGTGCATTTAATTGAAACAGGAAATAACATCAAAGAAAAATACAAAGAACAAGGAGCAAAATGTACACCCGCTTTTATTTTTTATTGTTTAAATGCATGCAATGAAACAGAGCTAAACTTTAAGCAAAGCAAAAACACACGGCTCTTGGTAGAATTAGCTTTAATAAAAATGGCATTGCAAGGAACAGGCAAAGCCGAAGAAAAAAAAAATGACATAAGTGAACAAACCCCATCTTTTGAGCCAGTAAAAATAGAAGAACCATTAGATATTGTTCAAGAACATAAAAACGAATCTGTTACTGTTGCAAAAAACATTACACAAGATTCCGCTACAAATCTCTCGGCTAATAAACCAATAGAAAAAGTAGAAACACCAAGCGTAGCTCAAGCCAAACCCATTTCTATTTCTGCTCTTGGGCTTAATGGAAGTATTCCCAAATTAAACACCATAAGTATTCTTTCTGGAAATAAAAAAGAATCAGAAAAAAAGACCGAAGATAGCACAAACGAAAAAGACCTTCCTCGTCTCGCTTTCTCGCAGGAGGATTTAGAAACTCAATGGAAAATTTTTACCGACAAACTGTTAGAAGATAAAAAAGTGTTTTTACACTCTACGCTCACAACCTTTAAGCCTGAACTTAAAGAAGATTTTGAAGTGGTTTATAATGTAATGAACAGTACTCAAAAGGAAGAATTAAATGTAATAAGCATGGATTTTTTAGGTTTTCTAAGAAAAGAACTAAAAAATTATTCTCTAAAATTATCTTTTGAAATCGTTACCAATGAAAATAGCAAAGAACGGAAATACTATACCGTTACTGAGAAATTTAAAAGAATGGAAGAACTAAATCCAAACATAACTTTGTTCAAAGAAAAGTTGGACATGGAAATTTCATAAAAAAAGGCTGAGAGTTTTCCCAGCCTTTTAGTAATAAGCAGAAGATTTTATTTAATAATCACACTTAATGATTTTAATAAAGAACCTAATCTAATGGCGTCGAAAATTCTAGATTCAGTTGCTCCATGATTTTTAACAGATTCTTCGTGAGATTTTACACACATTTCACATCCGTTTAAAGCAGAAACTACCAAGCTCATTAACTCAAAAAATTCTTTTCCAAGAACTGGATTACCCATTACAGACATTTTAATTCCTGCAGGCATAGCATTGTAAGATTCTTTTTCTACATAATGCCTGAACCTGTAAAACACATTATTGGCATTGAGCAGTGAGGTGCAAGCGGCTGTTTCAGCTATCTCTGCAACAGTTGCACCATTGGCCTCTGCCAACTTTTCAAAACATGCGGCAAGCACTACGTTTTTTTCGTTGTAAGCCACGCTCAATGCTAACAAATAACTTTCTTTTTTACTTAAGTTAGGACTGTTAAGTACATTTCCTGTATTTATTCTTAAATCTTTTAAATACCTGCTGTCACTCTCAGCTAGCTTATCCAAAAGAGAAAAATAACTATTCTCTGCTAAACCTAAATCTTTTAGTAAATTAGATTTAGTTTCGTTTACAATAAGTGATTCCATTTTTTTACTTATAGAGTTGCTTCTCCTTTTACCCAATTGCACGGACATAACTCGTCTGTTTGCAAAGCATCCAACACCCTTAATACTTCATTCACATTCCTACCAACACTCAAATCATTTACACATACCCAACGAATTATTCCCTCTGGATCTACAATATAAGTTACTCTGTAAGCAACTTTTTCATCTGCACTCAAAATTCCTAATTCTTCGGCCAACGACTTAGAGGTATCGGCTAACATTGGAAATTTTAAATCTCTTAAATCGTTGTGGTCTCTTCTCCATGCAGCATGAACAAATTCAGTATCTGTAGACGCACCTATTAACATGGCATCTCTGTCAGAAAAATCTCCTGCTTTTGAATTAAACTCAGCTATTTCTGTTGGACAAACAAACGTAAAATCTTTTGGCCACCAAAACATTACCATCCATTTTCCGGCTAATTTGTGATCTTCGGAGCTTACATCTTTAAATTCTTTTCCCTTTTCAATAGAAACTACTGATGTTTTTTTAAATGTTGGGAAAACCGAACCCACTGATAAAATTTGATTTTTCATGTTATTTATTTTTTGTTTAATTATTTCTGGTGCAAAGGTGATAAATTTTATAAATAGTTTAAATCAATAGTTTCTATTTAAGTATAGATTTCATCAATTTATTGTAAATCATCTATCTCAAAAATTCTACAGAAATTATTGTAAATTTTTTTCTTCAATTCATTCATGTCAACAGGTCTTCCAATTTCCTTTTCTATTGACGTTACATTTTTATCATTTATTCCACACGGAACTATGTTTTTAAAATAACTTAGGTCTGTATTGGCATTCAAAGCCCACCCATGCATTGTAACCCAACGGCTACACCTCACTCCCATTGCACATATTTTCCTTTCTTTACCTTTGATATCCGAATCAAGCCAAACACCAGTAAAACCTGGGTATCTCATTCCAACTAAACCATAATCTTTAATAGTGTCAATTATTACATCTTCCAATAACCTCAAGTATTTATGTATATCTGTAAAGAAATTATCCAGGTCTAAAATAGGATAGCCCACCAATTGCCCCAAACCATGAAATGTAATATCTCCTCCCCTGTTTATTTTATAAAAAGTTGCATCGTTATCATTTAAATATTCATCGTTTACCAGAAGATTTTTTTCATCTCCACTTTTCCCTAAAGTATACACCGCAGGATGTTCGCAAAAAATTAAAAAATTGGAAGTTGGCTTAACAAGTACTTCTGCAACTTTTCTGTTCTCTGTTTTGGTTTGAACAACGTTATTGAATATTTTTTCTTGAAAATCCCAAGCTAATTTGTAATCTATTTCACCCAAATCAAAAAAATTGAGTGTCTTGTTCTTTTTTGACGACATTTTATCCACCGCAATTACAATTTTTAGAAAAATAAATTTTTTTGCTTTTGAATTGTATTTTTAATTTTTCTTGCTCTTTGTTGTCAAAAGTATTCAATCTTAAATCCAAGTATTTTAAATTAGGTAGTGTATGAATATTTGACGGTAAAAAGGACAATAAATTACTCCAAAGTTCTAATTTCTCTAGCTCTTTGTTCTCCAAAATTGATTCTGAAACATAGCTAATTCTATTTTTTGATAAATCTAAATGCTTTAGTTGCTCCAGCTTAATCAGCTCTTTCCCCAACAATTCCAATTTGTTGTCTCTTAGTATTAGAATTTCTAGATTGGGCAACAAATACAATGAATCTGGAATTTCAGAAATTTTATTGTGCGAAAAATCTAATGATTTTAATTTGGTGCATCTATAAACCCAATTAGGAAATTTATCTAATTTACACCGATGACATTTTAGAGCAGTAGAATCTGAATTAAATTTGAATTTTGGTTTAGCAGCTGTCAATTCTAAAAAACAAACAACACATAAAATTGAAAAACCAAAAATTAATTTCGTATTCATTTACAGCGAAAAATTATTTTCATTAATTATATTTTTCATAATTAAAACATCAAGCTGAATTTGATTTTTTAATTCTTCTAAAGATGAAAACTTCTGCTCATTTCTAATTTTTTTAATACACAATACTTCCACTTCCTTCCCATAAATTTCTTGATCAAACTCAAAGATATAAACTTCAATTTGTGGCTTTTTATTATTTAAAGTTGGTCTTACTCCAATATTTAGAGCTCCAAAATATTTTTTTTCAGCAACTATTACCTCCACCAAATATACACCAAATGCAGGTATAAGTTTATGCGGAAAAGCAATGTTTATATTTGCTGTAGGATACCCCAAAGTTCTGCCAACCTGATCTCCTTTAACAACTGTGCCAATTATAGAATATTTTCTTTCTAAAAATGTGTTGGCAAGTTCTACGTTTCCTTCTAAAAGTGAATTTCTAATTTTACTTGAACTTACAGCTACTTCGTCTATGTCTTGCTCCGGAATTTCTTCTACATCAAAACCATAAACAGGTCCAAATTCTAAAAGGTGTTCAAAACTTCCTTCTCTATTTTTACCAAAATGGTGGTCATATCCAATAACCAACTTTTTTGTACCAATTTTATTTACTAAAATGTTTCTCACAAAATCTAGTGAAGTAAGCCGTGAAAATTCCTTGGAAAAAGGAATAATTATTAAATTATCTATGCCAAATTTCTCAAGCAACATTATTTTCTCTTCCTGAGAAGACAATAGTTTAATGTCGTTATCATCCGGAAAAAGAACCATCCGAGGATGAGGGTAAAAAGTAATTACAACAGTTTCTCCTCCATATTTTTTTGCTATTTCTTTTAACCTGTTTAGAATTTTTTTATGCCCAAAATGTAAACCATCAAAAGTACCAATGGTAACTACCGGAAATACAAACTGCTCTAATTCTTCTAACCCTTGAAATATTTTCACTTTAAAAACCCGAATTTTGAATTAGAAATTTACTTATTAATTATTTCGTAAATTTATTTTTAATTTTTGATATAAAAAAAAGAGTCGCAAATTACTGTCAAAAATAATAAACATATCTCAATTAATTCTGAGTTTAATCCAACGCTAATTATTAGTTGAGCTAGGAAAAATATTTACGCTTGATTATTAAATTATTTTAATTCATTTACTGACTTTTTGCTTGCACTAATTTACATTTTATTAAAAAAAATAAGATTCATTTGGTTCATCAAGTTTGCTTAATCTCTTAAAATAGTTTTTACGGTATCTATTTAAAAATTGTGACTTTATCTTTTTAATCCCGCAATTCAATCAATTTTGCAACGTTATAATACAACTTTTAGAAATTCATAAATTAGATTTACATTAAACTTTATCAAACTAAAGTTCTTAACTTAAAAAAGTTGAAACAATAATTCTAACGATATAGTAAAAGAAATTTTAGAAACTTAGTTTTGTTAAACAATATAAATTCAAATACAATTTTTTACTTTATGAAAAAAACTATTCTTGTTAGTTTATGCCTATTGTTTTTTTACTCCTGCGGTCCAAACAAAATTAATGTTGAAGGCAAAAAAGAAAACTTATCCAGTGACTCATCAATTGATGATGACAGCCTAATGTTAATGAATAAAAAACTTGCACAAACAATTAGCGAGAAAGATTCAACAATAGAATCAATTTTAGAAACCTTTAATTCTATACAATTAAATTTATTAGAAATTCAAAGAAGGCAAACAGAAATAAGAATTCCAATAGAGGGTGAAAATAA
>CAIMMJ010000072.1 GCA_903842515.1 uncultured Bacteroidota bacterium
AACAGTAGGTAAATCTTTTTGTGCTTCGGCAACAGAAGTCTCTGCTTTAAGAGCTTTGATAGAGTTACGAGTTGTTTTAGCGTAGTAACGATTTCTCAGTCTTTTCGCTTCGTTTGACCTAATTCTTTTTTTTGACGACTTATGGTTTGCCATTTTGTTTAAATTTTTTTAGTAGCCCGTAGGGGAATCGAACCCCTGTTGCAAGAATGAAAATCTTGTGTCCTAACCCCTAGACGAACGGGCCTTGTTTTTTTTAGAGGTGCAAATATAGATATAAATATATTTTTACAAAACTATTTTTCAATTTTTTCATCAAAAAAATCTAAAATGTTGCTTGTTTTAGAATTCCATGCCGCAAAATCGTGGTTTTGATTGCTTTCTGCCTCAAAGAAGTTTTCTTTCTTTAGTTTAATAAGTTTAGCATTTAGTTGCTTGGAGTGATCAAAAGGAACAATTTTATCTGCTTTGCTATGATAAATATAAGTTGAAGCTTTTAATTGCTGCAACCTAAAAATTGGATTTTCCTCTTCTTGCCATCTTTTTGGATATTTTTCAAAAGAACCAAAAGCCGCTTTCATAAGATTGTCTGATGTGTTTAGTGTTTGGTCAAAATCGCCAGAGAGAAGTGCAATTGCCTTAATTTTTTCTTTAAGTTCCCCGGCAATGAGCAAGGTGCCTCTTGCGCCAGTGGATAAGCCATAGATAAAAATGGGTTTTCTTTTGTAGTGGGTGTTTACAAATTCAGCTATTAAAGTATCTGTAAAGTAGTTTAGTTTTTTCTGAGAAACAAGGAACTCAGCCGTCTCGGGATAATTTTTTTTGGCATAAACAGTTTTTTTTACCTCGGGCATTACAATAGAATAGCCTCTATCTAAAGCGTTTTCTATAAAATTGCTCTCATTGATGGCTTTTTGAACACTGAAATTGTACCCATTTAAAAATAAAATTACTGCTTTCTCTTGTGTTGAATTTAGGCATGAAATGGTTTCACCGTATAAATCTGAGTGTTTAATGCTTTTTGAGGGTACCGTTTTATTTGTTGTAGTGAATAAAATTGAGACTATAAGTAAAAAATATTTCATTGATAAATAGGATTTTGTAAATTTTTTTATGCTCTAATTTGGAATGCTAAAAAGATAATTCATTTCTTTGTTTAGAATTAATCTAAATAAGAATAAGCAAAAGTAAATGTCACTAATCAAATCAAAATCCCTATTTTTTTTCATAAGTCTTGTATCAATGCATCTTGGTGTTGCTCATAATTTACCATCAAAAACCAAAGCTAATAATTTATCAGAATTGGATAGCATTCTTAAAAATGTAACAATTCCCACATTAGAAATTATTGAGTTAAATAATAATTCAAAAAGAGTAGATGAAAACAAGTTTTCTGAAAAGGTTTTGCTAAAAGCAAGAAAAGTAGAGATTATTTCGGTGAATGCTTCGTCTGGGAATTTAGTAACAAACAATGCAAGGCAAATATTTTCATCAATTCCTGGAATTCAAATTTGGGAACAAGATGCCACGCAAATAGGAATTGCAACAAGGGGTTTTAGTCCAAACAGAAGTTGGGAGTTTAATGTTAGGCAAAACGGTTACGACATTTCCGCAGATCCATTGGGATACCCCGAAGCCTATTTTACTCCTGCCTTTGAAGCCCTAGAAAAAATTGAGTTTATAAGAGGAAGTGCTTCATTGGCATTTGGACCGCAGCCGGGCGGGATGGTAAATTATGTGGTTAGAAGCAACAAAGAAAAAAAGGTTTACGGACAAATTGCACAAACAGCAGGTAGTTTTGGATTGTTGGGCAGCTTTGCTCAAGTTGGATTTAACAAAGGAAGGTGGAGTTTTAATTCATATTTGCAATACCGAATATCTAATGGATACAGAAAAAATAGCAATTACACCTCACTTCAATATTTTTCTTCTTTGGCTTACCAAATTTCAAATAACTGGAATATAAATGCAGAGCTCAGTGGAATAGAATTTAGCTCTAAACAACCGGGAGGTTTAACAGATATCCAGTTTTCCGAGGACCCTACACAGTCCAATAGAGCAAGAAATTGGATGGATTTGCCATGGCTAGTGCCAAACATAAAACTAAACTACTTAAATGACTCAATTCATAATTTTAGTGTTCAGGTTTTTGGCTTAAGAGGACAAAGAAATAGTGTTGGCTTTGTAAGAGCAATTAATTTAAAAGACGAAGCAAATTCGGATGGACTTTTTTCGAATAGACAAGTAGACAAAGATTTGTATTTTAATATTGGGACAGAGGCACGCTATTCGTACACTAAAAGAACAAAAGTTGCAACACATATTATTTCTAGCGGTGTAAGGTATTTTAAAGGAACTACAAAAAGACAACAAGTAGGAATTGGAACAGATGGCGATGATATGAATTTTGGATTGATGAATCCTTCGGGAGGGTTTAACCGTGACTTGGATTTTGCTAATACAAACCTTGCCGCATATTTAGAATACGATATTGAATTGTTTAAGGCCTTGAATATTAGGGTAGGAGCAAGGGCAGAAAATATTAATTCTGTAGCAAGTGGTAGATTGGGATATGATGCATCAGGAGCAGCAATTAAGCTCAGTGAAAACAAAAGAACAAGAAATTTTATTTTGCCGGCTTTGGGTGCCGAATATAAAATTTCTAATAATCTAAAGCTTTATGGAAATGCATCTGCTTTTTACCGTCCGGTAATGTTCTCTGATTTAACTCCAGCTTCCTTATTAGATAGTATAGATCAAAATTTAAAGGATGCCAATGGATACAATTACGATTTAGGAATTAAAGGAAAAATTGGCAAGTATTTTTACCTAGATTTATCTGGCTTTTGGGTGGAGTATAAAAATAGAATTGGAAATTTACCCATCGTAAAAAGTAATGGAAGCACAACACAATTTAGAAGCAATTTAGGCGAAAGTACTTCAAGAGGAATTGAATTTTACTCAGAGCTTGATCTGGCAGGCTGCATCTCTAAAAAGTCAAAATTAAAGTTTACTCCTTTTGTAAGTTTAACGTTGATGGAAGCAGTATATTCTAATTTTGAAGTTTCAACAACTGTAAATGGAAAGACATCAATACTAAACTTAGCAGGCAAGAGAATAGAAAATGCACCTAAATTTATCTGCAGAACTGGATTTAATTTATCGTATGAAAAACTTTGTTTCAACTTAAATTTTGCCTACACAGAAAAAACTTTTAGTGATGCTTTAAATACCGAAACTCCAACCGCCAATGCACAAAACGGATTGATTCCTGCATATAGAATTTGGGATTTTACTACAAGTTATGCTTTCACAAAAAATTGGTCATTAAACTGCGGTGTGAATAACCTTAGCAATCAAAAATATTTTACAAGAAGGTCAGGAGGCTATCCAGGTCCCGGACTTTTGCCGGCAGATGGAAGAAACTTTTTTGTGAGCGGCAGGTTTAACTTTTAGGAATTTATACAAATAAACTAAAGCTATAAATTTTCTATCAAATTTAAATTTCTTCTAATTTAATCTTCCCTAAAAAATAAGGCAAAGAAACTGCAGGTGTTATATGCATTAGGCACAAAATTAGTTTATACGAAATATCAGCACCTTCTAAGGTAAACGGACCTGCCATGGAAACAGCAAGGAACAGTATACATATAACCCAAAATATTTTTGCTGGATTTTTAAGTAATTTAGCTAAGACTAAAAAAAGTAAAACTCCAATTAACAACGGCAATACACTTGCCAACAACACCGGCATAATTGTTAGCGTTGCACTTGCATTGGGCAGAATATAATTTGGGTTCAGCCAACCTGTAGATGTTCCCATAAAGTAAAGCCCAGTATTCAACAATACCGAAAATAATATTGCTGGCAAAGACGCTTTAAATAGTTTTGAAAGTAATGATTCTGAATTCATAACTTAAATTTTTAGACCAATAATTAATACATCATCTGCTTGTTCCAACTTGTTTTTCCAATTTTGAAATACTTCTTCCAACACTTATTGTTCCAGATGCATTGGCAAGGTATGATTTTTTGCAATACTGCACTAAAAAAATTTTTTTAAATTTTTTTTTCGCTTTTGTTTCTCAAAAAAAGAGAGCTGCAAATAATTACAGCTCTCTTTTACGATTAATTTAGTTTTAGAATTACGATTTCACTTCTTCAAAATCTACATCGGTGGCTTCTGCATTAGAAGCTTCACCTTGCGGTTTTTGTCCTTCGCCACCCTCAGTTGGGTTGGCCTGATTGTTTCCTGCACTATACATCTCTGCTGATATGGCTTGTAATAGAGCATTTAAAGGTTCCATTTTTGCATCAATGGTTGCAATATCTTTTGCTGCATGAGCAGTTTTTAATTCTGCAATTAAACCTTCCATTTCAGTTTTTTTATCGGCAGGAATTTTATCACCTGATTCTTTAACTAGTTTTTCTGCTTGAAACACAAGAGAATCGGCGCTGTTTAGTTTCACAACTTCTTCCATAGCTTTTTTATCTGCATCTGCATTGGCTTCAGCTTCTCTTTTCATTTTTTCAATGTCGGCATCAGATAATCCAGATGATGCTTCAATTCTAATGTTTTGAGATTTTCCTGTTGCTTTGTCTTTGGCAGTTACATGCAATATACCATTAGCGTCAATGTCAAACGTTACTTCAATTTGTGGTATACCTCTTTGAGCCGGTGGAATTCCATCTAAGTGAAAACGTCCAATGGTTCTGTTTTGATTTGCCATTGGTCTTTCGCCTTGTAAAATGTGAATTTCTACAGAAGGCTGATTGTCTGAAGCTGTAGAAAATGTTTCAGATTTTTTTGTTGGGATGGTGGTGTTCGATTCAATCAATTTTGTCATTACTCCACCCATTGTTTCAATTCCTAACGATAGAGGAGTTACGTCAAGTAACAATACATCTTTTACTTCACCTGTTAATACGCCACCTTGTATGGCTGCACCAATGGCCACAACCTCATCTGGATTAACGCCTTTTGAAGGAGCTTTACCAAAAAAATCTTCTACTGCTTTTTGAATGGCAGGAATTCTTGTTGAGCCACCAACTAAAATAACTTCGTCAATATCTTTTGGAGTTAAGCCAGCTTGTTGCATAGTAGTTTTGCAAGGTTCAATAGTTCTTTTAATTAAACTATCTGCTAGTTGCTCAAACTTTGCTCTTGATAAATTTCTTACCAAATGTTTTGGAATGCCATTTACAGGCATAATGTATGGCAAGTTAATTTCAGAAGAAGTGGTGCTTGACAGTTCAATTTTAGCTTTTTCTGCAGCTTCTTTTAATCTTTGAAGTGCCATTGGATCTTTTCTTAAGTCAATTCCTTCGTCGCTTTTAAATTCATCTGCCAACCAATCTATAATTACTTGGTCAAAATCATCTCCACCTAAGTGGGTATCACCACCGGTTGATTTTACTTCAAAAACGTCGTCACCAAGTTCAAGCACAGATACGTCATGAGTTCCACCGCCACAGTCAAAAACAACAATTTTTAAATCTTTGTTCTTTTTGTCCATTCCATATGCAAGGGCAGCAGCAGTTGGTTCGTTAATAATTCTCTTAACTGTTAATCCTGCAATTTCTCCAGCTTCTTTGGTGGCTTGTCTTTGTGCGTCGTTAAAATAAGCAGGTACAGTAATAACTGCTTCTGTAACTGTTGTGCCTAAATAATCTTCGGCAGTTTTCTTCATTTTTTGAAGAACCATTGCTGAAATTTCTTGAGGTGTAAACAATCTTCCATCAATATCTACTCTTGGAGTATTATTGTCGCCTTTAGCAACTTTGTAAGGCACCCTCGAAATTTCGTTTGCCACCTTGTCAAACGATTCACCCATAAATCTTTTTATAGATGAAATTGTTTTTGTTGGATTGGTGATGGCCTGTCTTTTGGCAGGGTCACCCACTTTTCTTTCATTGTTTTCAATGAATGCTACAACAGAAGGGGTTGTTCTTTTACCTTCGCTGTTTGCAATTACAACCGGTTCGTTACCTTCCATTACAGAAACGCAAGAGTTGGTTGTTCCTAGGTCAATTCCTATTATTTTTCCCATTTTATTTTTGTTTTAATTGATTACGATTTTTTATGCTGCCTAAGCAGACGAGTTTGTGGTTGGCAATGAATATGCCATTAGTAATTTACGACAATATTTGACTTTTTTTCTATTTTTTAGGCAGAAAGCAGAGAATTAATATGACAAAACGACATTTTTGGGATGGAAATCAATAATTTCCAATTCAATGATTGTCTAACTTGATTGAAATATTCCTGAGGAATAATTTAAATGAACTGATATAATTTTGAGTTGTTTTAAACTTTTAATTTC
>CAIMMJ010000073.1 GCA_903842515.1 uncultured Bacteroidota bacterium
TATTTTAATGAAACCACAAGCGGGACGCTTGCGGTAGCAGGGACTTATATATGTTGGATTTGTAATCCATTGCACAAATAAATTAGATCTTAGAGTCATTGAATTCATTTAGTTCAAAAATAAAGAACATTTTTCTAATTGAGTTGCAAACGCAAAATAAATAAGTCTTCGTTAGCCTCTGCAATATCTAGTGCATGAAAGAGGACTAGTTGGGACCAATCTAAATAGCTTGATTTTTTAAGAAACTTTGAAACAGAAATTAAAAATATTGCATGGTTTTTAAACTATATTATTCTTGTTACACAATTTTTTTTTATTGTGTGAATGACTGCTGAAATACCATACAGCCAATAAATGCTCCCCTCTCCTATTGTGCCAATAATTAAAAGGTGTTTTATTAGTTACAAATCATTTAGATTCAATACCGGCAAAAATTAAGTTGGTAAGAATAATTAATAAATCTAAATTGAGTTCTTTTATGGCTCAATTGTTTTAATATTGCACTATATTTTTTTCTAGTATAAAATGACAGAAACCAAGGAGGATATAAGCAGGCTATCTAAACCACTTAGGATTTTGTTTCCTGTTTTTATTGGATTTGCTGTTACTGGTTATCTGTTTTATAAAAACTACAATTCAAATTCTTTTGAGAATTTTTCATGGACTTTTAAAACTGCTCAATGGCTGATGTTGGGAGTACTTATGATTATTATAAGAGATTTGGCCTACATGGTTAGAATAAAGGAACTAACAAATAACGAACTAACATGGAAAAAATCTTTTGAAGTAATTATTCTCTGGGAGTTTTGTTCGGCAATAATGCCGGCTATTTTGGGCGGTGGCTTTGCTTTTGCAATTGCAATAATAAACAAAGAAAAAATTAAGTTGGGTAAAAGCATTTCGGTAGTGCTGTTTTCTTCGTTTTTAGACGGTTTGTTTTTTGCTATTTTTGCACCACTAATATATTTTACGCTTGGTTCAGAAAAGTTATTTTCTAGCTTGAGTGCTTTTAGCAATCAACAAATGAGTTATGGACAAACACTGGAAATTACCTTTTGGACAATTTATTTTATAGTACTTTTTTATAAATTGCTAATTGCTTATGCACTTTTTTTTAACGCAAGAGCAGTAAAAAAAATATTGTTAAAAATATTTTCTTTTTCACTCCTAAAAAAGTGGCGTCCAGATATTTTAGAAGTAGCCACCGACATGGTTATTGCCTCAAAAGAATTGAAGAACGTTAAATTGTGGTATTGGATAAAAACTTTTGCAGCAACAGTAGTGAGCTGGTCTGCAAGATTTATTTTAATTAATTGCATAATAAAAGCTTTTAGCACGGTTCCTTTTGATCATTATTTGTTGTACGGGCGCCAATTGGTGATAGGAATTTTAATGATTGGCTCGCCCACTCCCGGCGGTGCAGGTGTTGCAGAACTTATGTTTTCTAATTTTTTGGGTGAGTTTATCGATAATAAATCTCTAACAATTTTACTCACTATAATTTGGAGAATGATGAGTTATTACCCATATATAATTGTTGGTGCAATAGTTTTGCCAAGGTGGATAAAAAGAGTGTGGAAAGATTAAAAAAGTTGGCTAAGAAAATTACCTAAAATTCTAGAATCCAGCAATAGAGTGATAATAATGCCGAACAAGGCACCAAATAAATGTACATCATGCCCAATATTATCACTTCCTTTTTTTGACATGTAGTAGGAGTAAAATAAGTAGAGCAATCCAAAAATCCAGGCGGGAATCATAATGGGAATAAACAGTAAGCCCATTTTTGTTGAAGGTTGCAAAATTATAAATGAAAAAACAATTGCCGATACAGCACCTGAAGCGCCCACGGCATTGTACCACGAATGAGTTTTATGTTTTTCGAAAGATGGAATAACAGAAGAAATTAATGCACCTACATACATTAACAGGTATAAAACATGACCTTTAGCACCGGTTATTGCAACAAAAATATCTTCTACAGCTCCTCCAAAAGAAAAAAGTACATAAGCATTTACAGCCAAATGAATAAAATCTGCATGAACTAATCCATAAGAAAAAAACCTGTAATATTCTTTGTTGTAGTTTATTCTTACTGCATTAAACAGCAAGTTAAAATAATAAGGTTTAGATTTATCAAACGACAGTACCGAAACTAAAATTGTGGCAATTAAAATTACCAACGTAATAGACATTTACGAACTTATTTTCTTGGAAGCATGGTTATATTTTTTTCCATAGAAGGCACAAAAGAACCTTTGCCCATGATAGAAATTTTTTCCTTATAGTCTTGAAAACCACCACACTTCACTTTTAAAAAATACTCTCCGGGCGGAAGAATTACCACATATTTATTGGTGATAGGATTAGGTATGTAATCGCCAACAACTTTGTTTGTGCTTGCATTTAATACAGTAAGTGTTGGGTTTAGTAATTTGTTGCCTCCATCGTTACTGCCAATTACTCCTTTAACCACTGTAAGTTCTGCGTCAACAGAGTTAAACGTTACCCTGTAAATATCTAAATCTCCTTTGCCTTCGGGTCTGATGGCAGAAACATAGCCATAGCGCCCTTTTCCACTCATGCAAATTCCATTATTATCGTAGGCGTTGTTTACAGGAAAACCTAAATTTAATGGTATTCCCCATTGATTTTTTTCTTCGCTAAAATCAGATTTAAATACATCAAACCCGCCCATGCTGTTGTGACCTTTGGAAGCAAAATACAAAACATTTCCATCCATAGAAAGAAAGGGGAAATCTTCGTCGTAGGCCGTGTTTATGTCTGGACCAAGGTTTAATGCTTCACTCCATTCGCCATTGGGGAGAATTAGAGAACGGTACAAATCAAAACCTCCAAATCCTCCTGGCCTGTCGCTAGAAAAGTACAATGTTTTTCCATCGGGAGAAATTGTAGCAGAGTTTTCAAAGAATTTTGAATTAATGTTTTCGTTCACTTTAAAGGGCTTTAGAATTTGATTTTGAAATTTAGGCCCAACAAAAATATCTCCTAAACCTTGTCCACCAGATTGGTTGTAATTAAATATTAAGGTAAGA
>CAIMMJ010000074.1 GCA_903842515.1 uncultured Bacteroidota bacterium
AATTTTTTTTGAACAAAATATTTCAAGTTTTTCCTTGCTTAGATTGTAAGAAATATCCATAACAATTCTTGCAAAACGACCTTTGGCTAGGATAGATTCAAGATCTTCGGAAATTTGTTTTCCGTTAATTACAGCTATCGCTTCCTTTTTTTTCATCAAGCTCAAGTATTCATATTTGGTATCTTCTACTTCAAGCCTAAATAAATCCCAAGAATCTTGTGTTTTTATGTAGGTAGGTATTTCTTTGTTGTGAATTTTACTAATAGCATCTTTTAAACTTTCGGCTCTCTTTTTTTGCAATAAAAAATTTGAAATAGAGTCTCCTTCAATGGAAGAATACGAATAAATATATACGCCGTCAATATTAAACTCTGGCTCATTTAGAGCAGTAATTATGGGTTCGATATCTTTTTCCTCGAATGAGAATTTATTCTTTTGAAAGGGAACAATAAAATTAATTATAGAAGATTCAGCTTTTGGATTGTAATCAACTGCACTTTCTAAATAGTTTTGATTGTAGAGGGCAAAAGAATTGCTAGAACTAGTTTTTTCAATTTTATTTTCTATGTAACTTCTTTTTAATGATTTGCATACTTTATTGTTTTGCACTACTAATAAATTTAATTCATAGTCGCCTTTTAACTTTTTAGGAATTTTTCCAAGAGAAACATAAACACTAGGATTTTTTGGACCCTTGGTTTTTGTTTTTTGAGCAGGAATATTTATTAGAAAAATTTGTTCTGGCCTTACAGTCTTTAATAAAATTCCTCTTGAAGGCAAATTATAATTGGTAATTACTCCATCTGGATAGGTGTATTGAGTTTTTTGAACAATGTCTATTGCCAGACCATCGGTTGGTTTTTTTAATAATTTTTTAAGCTGCTTACTATCGTTATAATACAAGAAAACTTCGCCTTTAATTATTTTAATTCCATTGTAAAGTGCTGCATAATCTTTAAATTTTTCGCAGTTTAAGCACGACTTGTTTTCTGGCAATGCAAGTTCTTTTGATTTTTTTGTGAATGGAATTCTTAAAACTTTTCTATAATTAATGCCTTCATTTAATGATTTATAGCTTCCAAATACCACAGAAATAAAAACATTGTTTTTCTTTTCGTTTAATCTTGCAGATATGCCAACTTGTGTGTAGGTTGAGTTATTTAAGTAAATGGGATATTCTTTGCTTTTTAATATAAGTTTAAGCACTTCTGCAGCTATGTAATCTTCTGAAAAGTCTATTTTGCCTTTTTTAACTGTTATTCTAAATGTTGCCTCGTCCAAGAGGGCGCTGCCATAATTATGTTTGCTACGTTCTTCAATTGTTTTGTACCTTCCTGTTTTTCGTGTAGATTTATTTTCACCGTTTATTGCCATGTATTCTGCTTGGTCGGCAGCAAGTTCATTTAAGAATGTATTGAAGCTTAACGTATCTAGCTTTGTTGTTATTCGTTGGTTGTTTAGTTCTTTAAATATATAAATTCTTACGCTATCTGTGTATGCGTTGCTAATAAAACCCGATCCAGGTTCACTGTCATCATTTTGGTTTTGCGATTGAGATAAGTTGGATTCAAAAACTAGGAAAATAAACAAGATTAACTTGAGCAATAAGTGCTTGTTATATGGTATAAAATTATTTCCAAGAGGAATCTTCAAATTTAGGTTTAACTTAGGTTTGATTACAAAAATGAAAATAAAATTCAAATATAATGGCCTTGAAACTCATTTTTAAAAATAAACCATTAACAATAGTTATTAACAAATAGAGTAAAAACCAAATCAAATTTTGCATTGTTTTGACAGATGGCTATTTTTGTTCCTCAAAATTTAATAAATAGAAATGAAAAAATTATTACTTATTGCTTTTTTCTTGTTTTCAATAGGAACTCAAGCACAAACGTATTTAATGGGAAATGGATCCAATTCCTTCACTACCTGTTCAGGCACATTTTACGATTCCGGGGGTGCAGCGGGCAATTATCAAAACAATGAAAATGGTACAGTAACTTTTTTCCCCTCTACTCCTAATTCTGTTTTGCAGGTTACATTTACATCCTTTGATACAGAAGATTTATACGACGGGTTGATGATTTACAATGGTCCAACAGCCTTTTCTCCGCTAATTTCATCGGGATTGGTTGCAGGCACCAATACCACCACTTGCCTAGCCGGATCATGGAGAGGTACAGGTTCGCCGGGAACAATAGTATCTACCGATCCTACGGGAGCATTAACTTTTGTTTTCACAAGTGATGGTTCCATAACACCTACAGGTTGGGCAGCAACAATAACCTGTGTATCTAACTCTCCAACATATGTTATAACCAATGGCACTGCAACAACATGCAGCGGAAGTTTTTATGATTCACAGGGTTTAAGTGATTATTTAGTAAATGAAAATTATACCTATACAATATTCCCATCCACACCTGGAGCAAAAGTTCAGGTGAATTTTACAGCATTTAATACAGAAAATTTATACGATGGATTAATGATTTACAATGGGTCCAGTACCACGTCTCCATTGATTTCATCCGGCTTACCGGTAGGAAATAATGCCACAACTTGCCCTGCGGGGTCTTGGAGGGGAACGGGGAGTCCGGGCACCGTTATATCTACAGATGTTTCGGGAGCATTAACTTTTGTGTTTAAGTCGGATAATATTGTTGTTGCTTCTGGCTGGGCAGCAACCATTTCATGTGTACTACCGGGAAATAACTATACAATGAACAATACAGCAGGTTCCTATACCACTTGTTCAGGAACTTTTTATGATTCAGGAGGACTATCCTCTCCTTATTCCGCTTCTGAAAATTCTGTGCTAACTTTCTTACCTGCAACTGCAAATAGCAATATTTCATTTGACTTTACTTCCTTTGATACGCAGTTAGGGTTTGATACGTTGTATGTTTACAATGGCGCAACTACAACTGCTCCACTTTTAGGAGCCTTTACCGGAGTATTGGGAGCCGGAACCTTATCAGCAAACAACGCTCAGGGTGCCTTAACATTTAAATTTAGGTCAAATGCAGTTACGCAAAATGCCGGATGGGCGGCTACAATTAGCTGCATTCCAATAACAACTGCTCCAGAAATTAATTTTGTTGCAAATTTTGTTCAAATTCCTGCCGGAAGCTCAGTAAATTTCACTGATTTATCAACCAATAACCCAACTGCGTGGAATTGGAGTTTTCCCGGAGCTGTAACAACTACATCTACACTTCAAAATCCAACAAACATTCAATACAATAATCCGGGATGTTATGAAGTAACGCTTACTGCAACTAATTTTATAGGTTCAAACACAGCAACAGCTACATGTTATATAAATGTTGCACCCGCAGGCACCTTTTATTGTATTCCTAATCCTACCAACGGAACCATTGATGGAGATTTTATTAATGGTGTAACATTAAACACTATTTCCAATTTAAATACGGGAGCAACAAATGGTCCCATATATACTTATTACAATACTTTTACCACCAATTTAAATGTTGGTCAATTGTATCCATTGGGTATCCAATCAGGAACTTATGCTTTGGATGTTTATGCAGCTTGGATTGATTACAACTCCGATGGTGACTTTGCAGATGCAGGTGAAAAACTAGGTGAATTTACATCCACAACCGCCCTCACTACCGGAACAATTAATTTTACAGTGCCAACAGGTACTACTTCTGGATACAAAATAATGAGAGTTCGTGCAGCATGGGCTGCCGGAAATGGAGCTGCAAATATGTCACCTTGTACTGATTATGCCTATGGAGAAACTGAAGATTACATTGTGAATATTGTTGTTCCAAATGCTCCTCCAGTTGCAAATTTTACCTCAAATGTTCAAAATATAAACGTTGGACAATCGGTAAATTTTATTGATTTTTCTTCTAATAATCCAACCACTTGGTCTTGGACATTTACGGGAGCAGCAACCACAACATCAAATGTTCAGTTCCCAACCAATATCACTTACAATGTAGCCGGCTGTTACCCGGTAACTTTAGTTGCAGGAAATGCTTTTGGCACCAATTCTGTTACCCAAACGTGCTTTATCAACGTAACCAATCCAACTGCATTTTGCACGCAATTGCATCAAAACGATTGTTCCAGTGCCGATAATATTAGCTCTTTTTCAATTACGGGAACAACTCTTCAAAATTTAAACTCAGGATGTACTTCTGCAAATGGTGTTGGATATACAAACTACGGTCCAAGTGCAAACTATACAGCAACATTAACTCGTGGTCAAAGTTACCAATTTAACCTAACGTCCACTTCTAACAGTATAGCTTCAATATGGATTGATTACAACCACAACAATTTATTCGACACAAACGAATGGACACAAATAGCAACATCTACAGTACCCTATGTGTCTTCGTCCGTTTCTATTGTTATTCCAACAAATGCAATACTAGGAGCAACAGCGGTTAGAATAAGAACCAGAGATTTTGGTGGATTAAATGCGGCATCTGATCCTTGTACTTTATTTGGTTCTGGTGAAACAGAAGATTATACAATAAATTTAATTGGCGCTGGAAGTGGGCCATTAGCTTCATTTACTGCAAGCCAAACTTCTATTTGTGCCGGTAATTGCATTACGTTTAACAATACTACAACTGGCGCGGGAAGCATTGCTACAGTTTCTTGGCAATTTCCGGGAGGCAATCCAACTTCGTCTTCTTTAAGCAACCCTGGTACTGTTTGTTACGCTAATCAAGGTACATACACTGTTTCATTAACTGTTACAAATGCCAACGGAAGCAGCACTGCAACTCAGCAAATTTCCGTAAACCCTGCCACAGCGGTTACGATAGCTCCTGGAGGCTCTGTTTCTATTTGTGCAGGTTCTACAGTTAACTTAAACGCTATCGCAAATTCACCAAATGCAACATTTGCTTGGACTCCTGCATTAGGTTTGAATAATTCAGGTATTGCAAATCCGATTGCTTCTCCCACTTCAACTACAACTTACACGGTTACTGCAACTGCTAATGGATGTACAGCAACTGCCAATATTACTGTAAACGTAAACCCTGCACCAACAGCAAACGCAGGAAATAATGTATCCATTTGTTCGGGAACATCTACCAACTTAATTGCAACATCTTCTGCTCCTAATGCAACATATTCTTGGACTCCAGCCACAGGATTAAGTAATGCAAACATCGCAAACCCTGTTGCTTCTCCCACATCAACAACTACTTACACTGTAACTGTAAATGCAAATAATTGTTCTGCCACTTCTAGTGTTGTGGTAACAGTTACTCCTGCACCAATAGTTACTATTACCCCGGGAAATTCTACAACAATTTGTTCTGGTGCTTCGGCAAATCTTAATGCCTTAACAAATGCTCCAAATGCCACCTTTTCATGGTCTCCAGCCACTGGATTAAGTAATCCAAACCTATCAAATCCAGTTGCTTCGCCAACAATTTCTACTACTTATACTGTAACAGTAAATGCAAATGGATGTACTGCAACAGCAAGTGTTTTTGTAAACGTTACGCCGGCACCAACAGTAAACGCCGGCCAGGATGTAACCATTTGTGCAGGTGGCTCCACAAATTTGTTGGCAACTTCAAGTTCTCCATTGGCCACTTTCTCTTGGACACCTTCTACTGGTTTAAGTAACCCAAACATCTCTAGCCCTGTTGCTTCACCTACTGCAACTACAACTTATGGAGTTGTTGTAACAGCAAGCGGATGTTCATCAATTGACTACGTAGTGGTAACAGTTAATAATGTGGTAGCTAATGCTGGTCAGGATGTTTCAATTTGTCCGGGTGGCAATACACAATTAAATGCAACAGGAGGAGGCACTTATTCATGGTCACCTTCAACAGGATTAAGTACTGCAAACATTGCAAACCCAATAGCATCTCCAACTTCCACAACAACTTATATTGTTACGGTTACAAATAATGGTTGTACAGCTACAGATAACGTAGTAGTATCAGTAGGATCTGTAACTGCAAACGCTGGTCAGGATGTTTCAATATGTGCAGGAACATCAACCAATTTAACGGCTAGTGGTGGAACTGTATATTCTTGGTCTCCAAGTACTGGCTTAAACAATCCAAACATTGCTAATCCAATAGCTAATCCAACATCAACAACCACCTATACTGTTACGGTTTCTAATGGAGCTTGTAGCGCCACAGACCAGGTAATTGTATCTGTAAATCCTTTGCCAACAGCCAATGCCGGCCAAAATGTAAGTATTTGTTCAGGTGCTTCAACCAATTTATCTGCCAGCACAAATGCTCCCAATGCAAGCTTTTTGTGGACCCCTGCAGTAGGATTATCTAATACAACCATTGCAAATCCTGTAGCAAATCCTTCACAAACTACAACTTATGCAGTAGTTGTTACTTCTAATGGATGTTCAGCTACAGCAAGTGTAACGGTTACAGTAAATACTGTAAATGCCACTGCTGGTGCAAACACAAGTATTTGTTCAGGTGGCTCCACTCAATTAAGTGCAAGTGGCGGAACAAGTTATTTATGGTCGCCTTCGGCAGGATTAAGCAACCCTAACATTGCTAACCCAATTGCAACTCCTGCCTCAACCACAACTTACAGTGTAACGGTAACAAACAATAGCTGTTCAGCAAATGCAAGTCAAACAGTAACAGTAAATAGCGTTAATGCAAATGCCGGACAAAATCAAACTATTTGTTCTGGAGCAACCACCCAATTAAATGCCACCGGCGGAACTAGTTATTTGTGGTCTCCATCGGCAGGTTTAAGCAGCACAACAGTTGCAAATCCAACGGCAAGTCCTATTTCTACAACAACTTACACTGTGCTAGTTACTAATAATGGTTGCACAGCAACATCTCAGGTAACGGTAAATGTTAACTCGGTAAACGCTTCAGCAGGTCAGAACGTTAGTATTTGTGCTGGTTCATCTACACAGTTATTGGCAAGTGGCGGAACATCTTATGCTTGGACACCGTCTGCAGGTTTAAGTAATAACTTAATTGCTAATCCTATTGCTTCGCCAAGTTCAACAACAACATATACAGTTCAGGTTACCAATGGAAGTTGTTCATCTACTGCACAAGTAACAGTAACCGTAATAACTTTAACAGTTAATGCAGGAAATGATGCGGTAGTTTGCTCAGGTCAAAGTACTCAATTAAACGCTACATCATCAAATGGTGTATCATATTCCTGGAGCCCTGCTGCGGGGTTAAGCAATGCTAATATAGCAAACCCGGTTGCAACACCTGCACAAAATACAACTTATACAGTAACTGTCTCTCAAAATGGCTGTTCATCCTCTGACCAAGTTGCAGTAAGTGTAAATAATTTTACAGCAAGTGCAGGTTTGGATGTTACTGTTTGTCCTACAAATTCAGTTCAATTAAATGCAACAGGTGGTACTTCTTACCAGTGGACTCCTTCTACAGGTTTAAGTAATCCTAATATTGCTAATCCTTTGGCTTCGCCAACAGTAACAACCGCTTACACCGTTTTGGTAACTAATGGAAATTGCAGCCAATCTGATGTTGTAATTATTACAGTAGGTAACGTGGTGGCCTCGGCCGGTGACGACATAAACTTATGTAGCGGACAAACTTCTCAACTATTTGCCACCGGAGGTTCTAGTTATAGCTGGAGTCCTGCAACAGGCTTAAGCAACGCAAACATTGCAAATCCAATAGTAAGTGTTTCTCAAACAACAACTTATACAGTAACAGTTTCAAGTGGAACATGTATTTCTACTGACCAGGTTGTAGTTTCTGTTATTCCGGGAGTTACTGCAAACGCCGGTCAAGATGCTAGTATTTGTGCGGGTGGTTCAGTTACTTTAAATGGGCAAGGGGGATCAACGTTCTCTTGGTCTCCGGCAATTGGTTTAAGTAATGCAAATATTGCCAATCCAATAGCAAACCCAAGCCAAAATACAACATACATATTAACTACTTCTAATGGAAATTGTACGGATACAGATACAGTAATTGTAACTGTTAGCACTGTTACTGCAAATGCAGGAATTGATCTTGCCATTTGTGCCGGGCAGTCTGTTCCTTTAAGTGCCACTGGCGGAACAGGTTATTCTTGGAGTCCAACCGTAGGATTAAACAATGCTAATGTTTCTAACCCAACTGCAAACCCATCTGCCACCACCACATACACAGTTACAGTTTCTAATGGTGCATGCACTGCTACCGATCAAGTTACCATAACCGTAAATTCTGTAGCAATAAATGCTGGATTAGATACATTAATATGTGCAGGTTCATCTGCTCAATTGCAGGCATCAAGTGTTGGAAATGTTTCGTATACCTGGACACCATCCAATGGTTTAAGCAATCCATTTATTTCTAACCCTGTTGCTACACCTACAAACACTACAACTTATGTTGTTACTGCTTCTGACGGACTTTGCTCATCAACAGACCAAGTAACAGTAACTGTAAATGCCTTACCAGCTGTGCCAGTTATTAACCAAAATGGAGCTGAACTGGTTTGTGGAACAGTTGCAGCAAGTTACCAATGGTTTGCAAATGGCATTTTAATTGCCGGTGCAACCAATCAAAACTACACACCAACTGCTAATGGAACATACACAGTAGAGGTTTACAATAGCAATGGATGTTCATCCGTTTCGCAGCCGTTTAACTTTATTTCTGTTTCAATAAATGAGATATCAAAAACGGAGATCACTGTCTATCCAAATCCAAATACAGGTTTGTTTAGAATAACTGGTTCCCTAGATGGTAATGTAACTATTGATTTAGTGAACTTACTTGGAGAAAAGATTGCAATTATTTACCAAGGAGGCAGCAATTCTAACTTTAATCAAGAAGTTGATTTTACTGATGTTGCCAATGGAATTTACTTTATTAGAGTAAACACTAACCAAGGAACAGTACTTAAAAAAATAATTAAAAACTAATTATTGTAATCATTAAAAAACCTGTATTGTGAAAACGATACAGGTTTTTTTGTATCATAAAATCAAATACTTACAAATAATTTTAATTTTTTTTTGCAACAGATTAAACCTTAGTTTTACAATAAAGTCATACTTACCAAACAAAAACAAAAAAGTTATGAAAAAATTAATCATGATTTTCGCAATAAGTGCAATAGCATTTAGCGGATGTAAAAAAAACCAGGCATTTAAAGACGAAGATGGCAAAGTTTCTGAGGACAATCAAAATGTTCAATCTCATGCAGATGCTGCCGTAACAGATGCAACAAACTCAATTTCCGAAATTCAAACCTTGCATGGTGGGAGAGTAGCAAACTCTCAGGCACAACAAGCAATGAATGCTTTAACAATACCGTGTGGCGCAAGCATAGATAGTACCACTATTGGAGCAGGAACAATTAAGATAAACTACGATGATGTTACGGCATGTAACAATAGAAAAAGAGGAGGCAGTATAAAACTAACCATTTTAAACTATGCAAGTGGCACAAGGTGGAATAATCCGGGAGCAGTATTAGAGGTTGTTTTTACCAATTACAAAGTAACCAGAGTTTCTGACGGAAAAAGCATTAAATTAAATGGTACAGCCAACATCACCAATATTAGCGGTGGTAGGGTTTGGCAAACTATTCTTCCGCCAGATTCTATCTATAATTCTTTAAGAGCAAATAGCATTGTACACATGGTAAATGGTAGTAATATAAATGTAACATTTGACGAAAGTGAAACTGCAGTTTGGAACATCAACAGAAAATATACTTATACAGGAACAGTGCCATTTAATTCTGCATTTAACAACACACCTGTTATAAAATGTGTTGGCGAAGGCACAGGAACCAACAATGGAATTAGCAATTTAGAAAATTGGGGAACAACCCGTTCAGGAGATGCATTTACCAATCAGGTTACGGAACCTGTGGTTTGGAATACCAGTTGCGGAGCATGGGCACCATTAAGCGGAAAACTTAAACTTAAGGTGGAAGAAAGAGAATTTGAGTTGATAACCACCCTTGGAGTAAACGCACAAGGCACTCCGGTGAGTTCTGGGTTAAATCAATGTGCGTATGGTTTAAAAGTAGAATGGACCTACAGAAGCAGAACAGGAAACAGAGTTTATGGATATCCGTGAACCAAATAAATGATTCACAAAAACGCCACCCTGCATGTAGGGTGGCGTTTTTGTTTAAGGCAATTGAAAGAAAGTATAAATAATATTACAAAAGCTGTTTTTTTTTGAATTTATTTCTAAATTTGCACTCGATAAAAAAGGTGAGGTGCCTGAGAGGCCGAAAGGAACAGTTTGCTAAACTGTCGTACGGGTAACTGTACCGAGGGTTCGAATCCCTCCCTCACCGCAAAATTTTATTGTACATATCAATGCAATAGTTCAGAAAAAAGTTTTCTTACCTCATTATCTATCGCACATTTTAT
>CAIMMJ010000075.1 GCA_903842515.1 uncultured Bacteroidota bacterium
ACCACAAAAGTATAACTTGTAATCCTTTGTTTTTTAATTGTTTATTCCTTAACTTAATGACATTGGGCAAAGCCCAATTGAAAAAATTACAAAACGACTTTTTGAGACTCAACTAATTAGATTGTAAAAATCTGGAAATATTTCTAATCATTTAGCACATTTTCTGAGCTAAAGCGTCTTAAAATTCTATATCTTCGCAAACTTATTTTTTTAAACACATGTTAGATAAAAATTACATCACAGGAATCGTTCTCATTTTTGCTATTTTAATTGGATTTTCGGTTTACAACTCTCCATCAGAAGCAGAATTAGCAAAAGCAAAAAAAACTCAAGACAGCCTAGATTTGGTGGCACTAAAACAGCAGGAAGCAAAAATAAAACTTGCGCCTATTCAAACTGCCTCTCCAACAACAAATCTTAATTTATTAAGCGATAGCGCCAAGCAACAATTATTAACCGAACAATTTGGCGTTTTTGCAGCACTTAGCTCAGGACAAAATAAAAGTGTATTTATAGAAAATGAATTTATTAAAGTAACGCTGCACACCAAAGGTGCAAGGGTTGCAGATGTGGAACTAAAAAAATACAAAGACTACAAAAAAAATCCTCTTCATTTATCCAATCCCGACTCTTCAAAATTTTCTTTAACATTCCCTGCGCAAAACAGAATTATAAAAACTGATTCGCTGTATTTTACGCCATTGCTCAAAGACCTTGGAAGCAAAAAAATAATAGAGCTCAAAGCCGAAATAAGCCCAACACAGTATATTTTATACAAATATTCATTAGACAAAGAAACGTACAAACTAGATTTTTCTATTCAGTTGGCTGGCTTACAAAATATTATTCCGTTCAACACCAATCAAATTGAGCTATCTTGGATGGTTAAGGCATTGCAGCAAGAAAAAAGCAAAAGCAACGAGGCCAACGTTACTTCTATATTCTACACCTTTATGGATGGCGAAATGGATAACCTAAGCGAAACTTCAGATGACAAACAAACCATTCAAAACAGAATTAAATGGGTATCGTTTAAACAAGCCTATTTTTGTAGTGCTTTAATTTATCCAAACGGCTTTGACAAACCCACCGATTTAGAGACCATTGCTTTGGGAGATTCTTCAAAATTTACAAAACAACTTTCTGCTTCCTTTACGCTGCCCTACAAGCATAATAATTTAGAAACGTATGATTTGAGTTTTTATTACGGCCCCAACCATCATCAAACATTAAGTGCATTGGGATTGGGTTTAGAAAAACAAATAAACTTAGGTTGGGGAATTGTTCGTTGGGTAAATCAATATGCTGTAATTCCAATTTTTAATTTTCTTTCTAGATTTGATTTAAACATGGGAATTGTTATTCTGCTGATGACAATTATTTTAAAAACAGTTTTGTTCCCACTTACCTACAAAGCCTATTTGTCTTCGGCAAAAATGACAGTTCTTCAGCCCGAAATGGACGAGTTAAATGCAAAATATGAAAAGGAAGATCCGTTAAAAAAACAACAAGCTGTTATGGCC
>CAIMMJ010000076.1 GCA_903842515.1 uncultured Bacteroidota bacterium
ATGTATGGTTCAAGCCAATTAATTTTGTTTTAAAACCCATCTGTTTGTCATCATAAACTATGTTTGAATTTTCAATTTCAAACTTGGAAAGTTGCATTTTAAAATTACTAGATTCAGCACTTGGAGCGCCCGGTTCGCTTGGTTTTGTAATGTCCCAATTTGCCTTCCCTAATTTATTAACCAATGCATTAATTGTTGCATTGCTTATGACTATAGAATTTATTTGATATTTTTCTCCTTTTATCACACTCATTATATTCAAATTTAACGCTGTGCTCTTGGAGAAAATTAGTGTATCACCTAAAAAATCATCTTTGCCAATAATACTTAGTTCGTTTATAGAGAATTTTAAATTGGGAAACGAGGAAATAATTGAGATGTCAAATTCACCAAAATTTACTGTAGCGTTTAAATTTTTATTTGCTTCTTCTTTAACTTTTGCAACAATTTTATCTTTGAATAAAAAAGGTATGGAAATTAAAACAGCAAACAATAAAACAAAAACAAGGGCAGCTATTTTTATAAATTTTTTCATGTTATTTTTTTAAAAGGTGATTTTTGTTAATGTTCAAAAGTAAAGTTATTTTGCAATATTGCTAAAACACGGGCTGAAATTTGCCTTTTATTAACTTATAGTTAAAACCATTCATTTCTAAAACTTCTCCTTCTTTTGTATTATAAATATTAATGTAATCTTGTTCCATTGTATGCAAACTTCCTTTGGTTTTTTTTGCAATGTTCAAATAATCACAATTGTATCTCAAGTTGTAACTGCCGCACAATATTACCTTAACAGGAACATTAATTTTTTCTAAAAGTATCATGTCTCTAACTGCTGCATAATTATCTGCAATCATTATCACTTCCTTTGTATTTGGAAATTTTTTGATTCCAGCAATAATAGCTTCCAAATTGTTTTCCGGAATATCACCGCCAAATCCACGTTGCATTACCTTAATCATGTTTTTTTCGAGATCGATTACTGAGTCAATTTTAATTGGATATACGCCACCTGTGCTTCCTATCTTCTTTTGATTAGTGCTCTTGGCATCGCCGTCATTAAAAAGTACATAAAAATTATTTTGCCCTGTTTTAAAATTCAATCTGTTCCAGAGGCAAATCTGCAAAGAATAAGGTGCCATGCTGCCTGTTACGTCAACAACAATTAGGGTGTTATTTGTAGTGATTTTAATTCTGCTCAATGCCTTAAACACAGTAGAATCTAAATGCTGTTTAACGTAAGGAATACTTAATGGAGACCTAAATCCTCCATAATCTATCGAAAGTCCTTTGGGCGGAATATATCTACGACCAACTAACTTTTTAATAATTGTGGTTTCTGGTGCAGCAACATCAATATGTTCTTTCCTGTTGAGTATTCCTTTTTTACTGTAAACAATTTTCTTTTCTTTTCTACTTTTTAAAATTGGGTCGTACCCAGTTTTAAATGTCTTAGCTTTTATCTTGTATTTTTCCTCCACAACATTTTCATAATATCCAAGAGAATCTAGGCTTAAAACTCGTTTAAAGTAGGCTAATTCATCCCTTGCCGACTCCTCTGTTGGAGCATCACAATATGTAATTCTAAATCCATGAAATAATTTCTTTGCTTCTTCTTCTTTTTTTGCACCAGTTTGCTCAAAAACTTCCCATTTTACGTAGGTATTTCGCTTGAGCGATGGAACAATTTTCAGCAATGAATCAAACCTTGATTTATTTAAAATAGGTTGAGAAAAATCTTTGGCTAATTTGTAGGAGGAATAATACAGTTGAACACTCAAAATTATTTTGTCTCTCAATTTTTTTTTGTCCTTCTTATTTTCTATTTGTGCACCTGCAAATGGAACACAAAAAATTACTTCGTTTAGTTTATCCTTTTCAACCTTAAATTTTTCAATTCTCTTTGGCTTAATTTCTAGCAATGCTTCACCATTTATAGCAGAGCTTCCTATGATAGAAGGATACTTTATTTCAGTGCTTTTTGGAACTTGAGCCAATGAAAAACTAAAGAAAAAAACAAAAAGAAAACAAAATCTTATCATATAAAATTCTCTGTTCTCAGCAATAATGGTATCCGCAATTACTAAGTTAAAAAGATAGTGTTGCTCCTATCAAAAAATTAAACGATTGAGTGGGATAATCTAACCATCTTTGATACCTTGTTCCTAAGATATTATTTACAGAAACGAAGGCACCTAACCTTTTATTGTATTGATAGTTTGCTCCCAAGTTTACGTCCACCCACGATTTGATTTTATATACATCAAAATTATCAGGAATTAATCCTGTGAAATTGCTGTTTGGATAAACTCTTTTGCCATATTGTTGCCCAATGTAAAACACATTTAACTTAAAACTAATTTTATCTTCTAACCAATAATTTGCAGCCAATGAAACATCATACAAAGGTTTAAACCACGCTTTTTGCTCCGTTGCCATTTTATAGTTGTAATAATTACCTTTTAAATCAACAACTATTTTTGAATTTAATTCATACGACAAATAGCCTGAAATATTAAAGTAATTGCAATCGTCGCCAATTAATATATATCTAAAATCATATGGTATATTCCCTGGTGCGTCATCCTGATTGTAGTTAGAAAAATAATTAATTTGATTAATAAACAGTGGCATATTTTGCATAAGTTTATAATTACCAGAAACATTATACGAAAGCTCTTTGCTTATTTTTCCTTTTACACCCAACAATGCATCTATTGGCGTATTGGTATTAAATGTATTTAATGGTGTAATTATAAATGGATTAATTTGCGATACAGAATAAAAACTGTTTCTAGTAGTTGCTCCGTTCACTAATAAATATGCCGAAGCAACATTTTCCCAAAGCACTGCATTAACCAAAACATTAGGAAAAAAATGTATAAACTGGTCTTGAACCTCGTAAAACATATTAATTCCTAACACTGCATTCCATCTCTTGTTTCTAACTTTTACAAAAGGATTTAGTTTTAAGATGTCGGCCTTTATGGGTGTTAAACCACTTATTATTTCTGGTGATATTAAATAATTAAAATGATTCCATTCCAAAGCACCACCATAAATTTCATTGCCATATCTTTTACTGAGTTCTGTTGAAACTAAAAAATTATTCTCTCTGGAACTCCATCTATCATTGGTATAGCGGTAATGTATTTTTTCTTTGTGGCGTAATAAATTTGTATCTGCAAACCTACTCTCTACACTTGCCGTGGTATTAAACGATTGGTAAAATTGCTTTTTATTTAAGGTGTCAAAAAAATTCTCAAACAAGCGGTTTTTATATCCATAAAACCTATTTGCATTTCTGTTGTAGCCAAGTTCTCCCACAACAATGTGCTCTTTTACAAAGTACTTTCCATTTGCCACTGCTATGTTGTCGCTAAAGCCTGCCTCTCCTTGATTTTTAGCTCTGTAGTTAGATGAAAAGTGTTTTAAGTGCAAACCCACTTGATATGTTTTTGAACGCAAACTACCTAAATACAATTCTCCAAAAGGAGTAGAATAATTTCCTAAACCAACTTTTAGTAATCCCGGATACAATTTTGCCAAAGGTTCTCCTCTCATTTTTGCGGGCTTAATGGTATCAGGAATAAAATTGGTTTCCATTTTTGTTTTTAAAAACGAATACTTAATTTTTGGAGCGGGAGGTACAGTATCTTTTACAACAGGATTATCATTAATTTTTACTGCCTCTGCAACAGTAGGACTGTATCCTTGAACAACATTAACTTGCTCAGCACCCAAATTTCCTTCGCTTCTTTGGGCAACAACAAATATAGGAAAACAAATAACCAGCAGTAATAACCTCAAGTTTCTGTAATTTTTATTCCTTTTTTTCATCTTCAAATAGTTGATTGTCTTTAAACGAATTTGTATCAAATTTTATTTCTAAAGCATCTTGTTTATACTTTTCTTCTTTGTTTTTTTCTGCTTCTATAATTGCATTTAGTTTACTTTTTGCTAGTTCTACCAATTCTTTGTTTTCTGAATTATCAATAACACTTTGCAATGTTTCTTTCGCGTTAAAAACATCTTCTTTAGCATAAAATATTTCTGCATATAAAATGTACGCTTTTGTAACCCAAAAATCATACGATGGATCTTGCTCAAGCAATTCGTCAACTTGCTTTTTTGAGTTTTCGTAATCGGCATTATTAAAATACAGCTCTGCCATCAAAAACTTTGATTCTGCACTTTTTTCACTTTTTGTTTTAGCTATAGTATTTTTTAATTCCCTTATAGCTAGTGTATCTCTCTTTAATTTTAAATATGATTTTGCTTTTGTTAAATAGCTTTCTGCTATTAATTCATTGCTGCTCTTTTCGTCGGCCTGAACCTTATTTGCTGCAACAATTGCCTCATCAAAATTTCCTAATTTTATGTTACACCTCATTTGCCCAACATTACTTTCTGCAAGTGTTACCGGACCAGAAGAAACTTTTTCTAATTGCTGATAATACTGAAGAGCTTTGGCCAATTCTTTGTTTTTAAAATTGATATACGCCGCTAATTGCACAGATTTTTCGGTATAACTGGAGGATTGTTTAGATGCAACAAATTCAAATCCTTTTAGCGCTTCCATTAAATTTCCTTTTTTATAATCGCAGTCTGCTTTAAAATAGTTTGCCTTTAATGCAAAAATTGCATTTTCAAATTTATTTATATACGTTTCAAATGCTTTGGAAGAAGCTTCACAGTCGCCTTTCATGTATTTAAGTTCTGCCGATTCGTACATGGCAGAATCTATTGCACTGTTTTCGAATTTAAGTGTTGGAACCGAAGAGATAAATTTTTCAAATTCTTCTACCCTCCCCTCCGTTACATAAATATCTCTAATTGAATTTATAGCTTGGTTTGACTCAGCAGAGTTGGGATATTTTGTAACAATTTCTTGGTATGCTGCCAGTGCTTTATCGTCTTGGTCAGTATTTCTATAAATAAGTGCAACCTTCATTTGTGCCTTTTTTACCAGAACACTTGAAGGGAATGTGCTAATTAATTTATTGAAATTCTCTAATGACTGTTGATTGTCATTTTTAATTAAATAACACTCTGCCAATTCATAAATTCCATCATCTAAATAAGATGACTTAGGATGTTGCTCTATTAATTTAGTAAGTGCGATTACTTTTTCGTCGTTCTTTCCATACAAACCTAAAACCAATGCTTTTTGATACAGAATATAATCTACATTAAAATTATTGTATTCTTGGGCCATGGTATAATACTCTAAAGCACCGGCAAAATCTCTGTTCATAAAATAGCCATCTGCCACTCTTATTGCTGCATCTGTAATTTTTTTTCCTTCTTTTGGTGGTGCTAGTGCAATAAATTTTCTAAAAAAATTATTGGCTTGTTCGTATTGTTTTCTGGCATGGTAGCAATAGGCCAAAGAATAATTTGCAACGTGATAAATATCTAAACTTGGGGCTATTGCAGAAAACAAGAAATCTTTGAAACAAAAAATTGCAGAATCAATTTCATTTAGCTGAAAAAAGCTTTCTCCTTTCCAATATACCGATTGCCCTTTTAGGTTTTTATCTTTGTCGTACAACATGGATTTGTTGTAAAAAGCTATGGCATCGCTGTATTTACCGTTATTAAAATATTCTGTTGCTTTTAAGTAGGCCAATTTTTGATGAGCCAATTTTAAACCCAAAGTTTTTGTTGGCATTTCATCCAAAGCATTTAGTGCCTCGGTATAGTTTCTTGAACGCAAAAAGGCGTTTACCAAAAAATTAAATGCTTCGTCGTATTTATCAGATTTTGGATACAACTTGAGGTATGTTTTAAAGGCAGTTATAGCGTTATGAAAGGGATCTGACTCCAGCTCATAAGCAAGTTTTGCATAATTAAACAATGCATCTTCTTTTACATTTAAATCAAAATCCATTTTTGAGGCAGTGCCAAAAGAATTTCTTGCCAACTCTTTTTTACTGGATTTATAATAACAATCGCCAATGTGATAATAGCTCAATTGAGACAAACTATCGCTTTTATCGGAAATTGCTTTTTGAAAATATTCTATTCCTTTGTCGTAATTTTTTGATTGGTAATAAACGTATCCATATTCATAAAAATCTGGCCTTTCCATTTTTCCTTTTCCAGCACTGTATTTTTCTAAGTAAGGAATTGCAGCTTCAAATCTATCTGTTTTATAATAAGAATCGCCAATTAGTCTTGCTATTTCCGGAGCTCTTTTTGTTGATGTTGAATCCAGTATTGGAATTCCATATTCTATTACCAAATCATATTTTTTTTGATAGAAATATATTTGAGCAATGTAGTAGGGAACTATTGGACCAAACGTAGAATTTTTACTGAATTTTTTAAACCCCTCTAAAGCTATTTCATACTTTTTCTCTAGATAAGCTATGTGCGAATAGTAATAGGTTGCAGGAGCTGCGTAAGTATTTTCAATGTCTTTTATTTCTGCAAACAAAGGTTTTGCTTTGCTGTATTGCTCTTTCATAAAATAGCAATATCCTTTTTTAAAATAGAGCTCTGCTCTTTGTGTTGAGTTTAATTTTGCAGGTTCTGTTTTTTCATACCACGCCAATGCTAATTTTAACTGTTTGTTTCTGTAATAATAATTTCCAATTAACAATATTGCCAAATTAGAACGATTGCTTTCTGGATGATTTTGAATAAACTCTAAAAGCAGCGGTTCTGTATCCTCGTTAAACAATTCATAAGCACAGTATGCCACATAAAATTCAGCGTCTAGTCTTTCTTTGGAATAAGGTGCAAAAAGTGGAATGGCATCTTGCAATGCTTTTTGTGCAGACACAAATTTTTGCTGTTCAAATAAATAAATTCCTTCGTTTAATTGTGCCGAAGGATGAACGTATATGGTGGTTTTTTGAGCCTTGGCAAAAAATGTTGCCACTAAAACAAACAGAAACACCAACCTAAAAACTCTATTTTCTTTCATCATTATTCTCCAAAAAACTTAATTGTATTTGTATAGATTTTTGCGAAATAAAAGTACTTGTAAGGGTTTTGCCTTTAGGCGATGTGATTTGTTTTTTATAAACGTAGTGTTGTTAACATTATTGCTTGCAATGTAATTTCTAAAAACTTCTTACTCTTTATTATTAATTCTTTCGATTATAAAATTCCATTTCTCAAAAGAATTGGTATTTTTGCCACAAATAAATAAAACATGAGTGTACTAGTAAATAAAAATTCTAAAATTTTAGTTCAAGGTTTCACAGGCAATGAGGGTACTTTTCATGCCACTCAAATGTTGGAATATGGAACACAAGTAGTTGGTGGTGTAACGCCCGGAAAAGGCGGCTCCATGCATTTAGACAAACCCGTTTTTAATACAGTAAAAGATGGTGTAACCTCAACAGGTGCAGATGTGTCTATCATATTTGTTCCGCCTCCATTTGCTGCCGATGCAATTATGGAAGCAGCAGAAGCTGGAATTAAAGTTATTGTTTGCATCACCGAAGGCATTCCTACAAAAGATATGATTGCCGTAAAAGAATATTTAAAAGGTAGTGGAGCAAGATTAATTGGTCCTAATTGCCCAGGAATAATTACTGCCGACGAAGCCAAAGTAGGGATTATGCCGGGTTTTGTTTTCAAAAAAGGTAAAATAGGAATTGTTTCTAAATCAGGAACTTTAACTTATGAAGCTGCCGACCAAGTGGTGAAGCAAGGAATGGGAATTACCACTGCTATTGGCATTGGTGGCGACCCAATTATTGGAACAACTACAAAAGAAGCTGTTGAACTGTTAATGAATGATCCAGAAACTGAAGGAATTGTGATGATTGGAGAAATTGGTGGAGGAATGGAAGCAGAAGCTGCTAAATGGATAAAAGAACACGGAACAAAACCAGTAGTTGGTTTTATTGCTGGGCAAACAGCACCTCCGGGACGTAGAATGGGCCATGCAGGTGCAATTGTTGGCGGTGCCGATGATACTGCAGCCGCAAAAATGAAAATTATGAGAGAGTGTGGAATTCATGTGGTTGAATCTCCTGCTGTTATTGGTCAAACAATGGCAAAAGCTTTAGGTTTGGTTACGGCATAAATTTAAATCAAAGTATTTTAGCAAATGAGTCGGAGTAAATTCCGACTTTTTTGTTTTAAGTTAAAATGAGTTTGCAAAGACTTTGTCTTTAAAATTTCTTGCAGACAAATTTCAGAATTCAAATTTTACTAAAACAACACTTTAAAAATCAGCTATTTAGTTAGATTTAGGCAGTGTAATTTAATTATCAAAAAAATTTGTATGTTCTAATAATAATTCTTTTCTTTGCAGTCCAAAAATTTAAAACGCTTTTATAAATGGCACGTGTTTGCGACTTAACAGGAAAAAAAGCAATTGTAGGAAATAAAGTTTCTTTCTCTAACCATAAAACAAAGAGAAGATTCAATCCAAATTTGCAGTTGAAAAAATTCTACATCCCAGAGGATGATATGTGGATTACTTTAAAAGTATCTACTTCGGCTATAAAAACTATTAACAGAAAAGGTATTTCTGCTGTTCTTAAACAAGCGGTAGAAAAAGGTCATTTACGTTAATCTAAATACATTTAAGAAATGGCAAAAAGAGGAAACAGAGTTCAGGTTATACTAGAGTGTACCGAACATAAAACTTCGGGAGTACCCGGAACAAGCAGGTATATTACAACAAAAAATAAACGTAATACGCCTGATAGAATGGAATTAAAGAAATTTAATCCAATTTTAAGAAAAGTAACAGTTCACAAAGAAATTAAATAATAAAAACGTAAAAACATGGCAAAGAAAGTTGTTGCTACCCTTAAATCAGGAAAAGGAAATAATTTTACCAAAGTTATAAAAATGGTAAAATCACCTAAGACTGGTTCTTATGCTTTTAAGGAAGAAATCGTTCACAACGATCACGTAAAAGATTTTTTGAGTAAATAATCTTGCTCAAGGTATTAAAGCCCAAATTCAAATGAATTTGGGCTTTTTTTTGTTCTTGTTTTTAATAATTTATTATCAACGGAGTTTTTGCGGATATATAAATACTAAAATAGTATTTGTTTGCAGATATTACTTACTCTAACGGACTTAAAAATGGAGAAAAATAATACATCTTTACCCACGATTTTGCAATAGCAATAAAACGAGTAAAATAGTTACAACGCTTTCCTCTATTTCAAATCAAAATCAATGGCCGTGTCCGTCATGATTACCGTGTTTTTCTTCTTTGTTGTTGCAGGCACCTACTATGTCGTGAAACACATCGTGCAATTTTGCCAATTCTGTTTTTATTTTTTCGTCGCTTTCTTTAGAATTTATTTCTTTTTCTAACTCTTGTGCTTCTTTAGAAAGTTTTGCCAAACCATCTTTTATATTTTGCTTGTTATAAGCTTCGGGCGCTTTGCTGTTCATCCAAGCATCTGCTTTTTTTACCATTTCGCCAATTCTAGTTTTTATGGGTTCTAAGTTGCCTTCTTCACTGGGGTGAAATGTTTTTGACATTACCTCGTGAAAAGTCTTGGCCTCGGGCCATTGCTCCCAAACGCTTTGAGCCTGAGAAAGGCTTGCAAACAAAAATAGCGCTGCAAAAGCAAACATTAGTTTAATTGATTTTTTCATGGTTTTTAAGTTTTAGTTTTTTTTATTATTATTTATTTCAATTATAGTTTTTTAGGCTAAGTCAATAATTTTTTTACCATATCTGCAATTGCTTTGCCTTCGGCTTTTCCTGCAAGGGCTTTGTTTACCATGCCAATGGCTTTTCCCATTTCTGCGGCACCTGAAACTCCTGAAGCTAATAAAATTGCTTTTAC
>CAIMMJ010000077.1 GCA_903842515.1 uncultured Bacteroidota bacterium
GAACCAATTTTGGGAAGAATTGAGGGTTTATAAGAGCCTAAATTGTCTTGTTATGTTACTCTATGAAAATAATAACTAAATGGATATATCCACTTAAACTTTAATAAATAATTATGTAAGTTTGCATCAATGCATGAAAATCTGCTCCAATATGTTTCGAAATTTATTCAACTTACACCGTTGGATAAAGGAGCTATTGAACTAAATTTTAAACCAATTAAGCTGAAACGAAAGGACTTTTTGCTCAAAGAAGGGATGGTTTGTGATTTTATTGCATTTTTAAATTCAGGAGTCATCAGGCACTATCACATAAAAGATGGAAATGAAATAACGTGTGACATTACTTTGCACAACAATTTTATAACAGACTTTAAAAGCCTAACACAAAACTTACCGTCAAATTATTACTTCCAAATTCTTAAAGACACCGAACTGTTTTTGATTAAAAAAAGCGACTTATTTAGGCTCTATTCAGATAACAGGAATATCGAATCATTTGGGCGAATAATGGCGGAGCAGGTGGCACAGCGGACAATAGAGATTGCTATGTCATTATCATCTGAAAAGCCCGAGGAAAGGGTTGAAAAATTGGTCAAAGGACGTCCTGAATTATTTCAAGAAGTGCCACAACGTTATTTGGCTAATCTTTTGGGCATTAGTCCTGAAAGTTTAAGTAGAATTAGAGCCAGGCGAAAATCTTAACAATAGTCAACAAAAAACAAACTCTCCTCGACTGAACTTCGTGCTATAAATAATTAAAAAAATTAGCACAATGAAAAAGTCCTTTTTAATCGTAGCAGTTGTTTTACTAACAACCAATCTTTTCGCACAAGACAAATTAAGTTTCTTTCACAGTCAAATTTTGGGCAAGGGTCAGAATCAATCTCCTTTACAATTAAGCGTTGATGCTTATCCTTTTTTATTCCTCTCAAACGGTGGCGGTGGAAGCATTGGGCTTGAATTTGGTAATTGGCAAGTTGGAGCAATTGGTTTTAGTGTAGCGCCACCAGAATATATTAAAAACACATTCTTTCAGAATGCAAACGAAATCAAAGTAAGTCGAAACAATGCTGTAGAATTTTTCGCAAACTATTATTTGCGAAAAGACAGAAAGGGCATTTATACAGGAATAATGGGTGGGCCAGAGTGGTTTATGTTAGAAGATAAAATAAGTGGAGCCAAAGAAACCATAATTAAAAGTTATGTTGTTCCTAGAATGGGAGTAAGGGTTTTTCCTTTTAAAAAGATTTTTTATGCGGATGCAAGTTTTGGCTGGAGTTTTAATGTAAGTGGCACAGAAACAAAATCATTAGGACAAACTAATTTCAATGCATCAGCAGGTGGATTCATTTATTTTCTTCAAGTTGGTGCAAGATTTGACTTGAAATAGAAATTAGGTGATGCTTTTAAAAGCAAGTCCGACCACTTCAGATGTTCTATTTCGTAATTGAAATTTATAATTCGCCAAAATTCATCAATTTGGTTTGTTTTGGCGGAATATAAAATTGCCCAATGCAAGTAAACAATATGAAAGCCGCGCAGAAATGTGAGGCTTTTGCTTTTTATTGACTAAAAGTTGCAGCTAAA
>CAIMMJ010000078.1 GCA_903842515.1 uncultured Bacteroidota bacterium
AAATGGCAAAGCAAGTGGCACATGAAATAAAAAATCCGCTTACTCCAATGAAGCTAAGTGTTCAGTACCTGCAAAAATCACTAAAAGAAGATCCAAACAATTGGCCAAAAAAATTTGATAAAGTTTCTATCACCCTTATTGAACAAATAGAGGCATTAAACAACATTGCCAATGAATTTTCAAATTTTGCTGTTCTTCCAAAGATAAATTTGACTAAAATTAATATTGTAAATTTTTTAGAAATCACAATTCACTTGTATCAAAATACTCCCAATGTTGTTTTGCATTTTGAGAATAAAATTAAATCAAAAAATATTCTTGTTGAGGCCGATCGGGAGCAAATGTTGAGAGTATTTAATAATCTTATAAAAAATGCCATTCAAGCAACAGAGAAATGTGATGTTGGAAAAATTGAATTAGAATGCAGCCTAATTAACGATAAAAATGTATTAATTAAAATAATAGACAATGGAATTGGCATAGCAGAAGAGAACTTCGAAAAAATATTTGTTCCTAATTTTACTACAAAATCGGCTGGAACAGGGCTTGGTTTGGCTATGGTAAAAAATATTATAGAAAGTTTTGGCGGTAAAGTATATTTTGAATCTCAGATAAATAGAGGCTCAACTTTTTTTATAGAACTTCCATTATCGAATTGAATAAATAAAACTAAATTTGCTCAAATTTTAAATTAAAAACTTCATCAAAAAATAAAACCTATGAAAAGACCAATTAGGGTTTTAATAGCAAAAGTAGGATTGGACGGACATGATAGAGGTGCAAAAATAATTGCATCTTTTTTGCGAGATGCCGGAATGGAAGTAATTTATACTGGTTTAAGACAAACTCCAGAAATGGTTGTTAATGCTGCCTTGCAAGAAGATGTTGATGCCATAGGAGTAAGTATTTTATCTGGCGCACACAATACAGTATTTCCTAAAATAATTGAATTGATGAAAGCAAAAAACATGAACGATGTTTTGCTTACCGGCGGTGGAATTATACCAGAAAAAGACATGCTTAAATTAAAAGAAATTGGGGTAGGAGAGCTGTTTGCTCCGGGCACGGATACAAAAGTAATAATTGAATACATAACAAATTGGGTAATAAAAAATAGAGAAATAAACTAAAAAAAATGACAAATTTACTTACAGAGATTCACGGTAATGTTTTACTTATTACTATAAACAGACCGGATAAATTAAATGCACTAAACTTATCAACTATCGAAGAAATTCATACAACATTAAATCAATCATTGCACAACAATAGCATTAAAGTGATAGTATTTACCGGAGCCGGACCCAAAGCATTTATTGCGGGTGCAGACATTGCCGAATTTGCAAATTTTAGCGTTGAGCAAGGTTCTGAAATGAGTAAAAATGGTCATGATTTGTTGTTTAATTATATTGAGAACTTCCCTAAACCTGTTATAGCAGCAGTAAATGGTTTTGCCTTAGGTGGCGGTTTAGAGTTGGCCTTGTCATGCCACATAAGAATTGCTTCTGCAAACGCTAAATTAGGATTCCCGGAGCTAAATTTGGGAGTAATTCCAGGTTATGGTGGCACTCAGAGATTATCGCATTTGGTAGGGAAAGGAAAAGCCATAGAGCTAATACTCACCACTGATATGGTTTCTGCAGATGAAGCTCACAAATTAAACATTGTAAATGCTGTTTACGCACCAGAGGAATTGTTAGATAAAACGTTAGAGATGGCAAATAAAATTGCTCTAAAATCTCCCATTGCTCTAAAGGCAGCGCTAAAATCAATCATTACAAATTACAACAAACAACAAAATGGTTTTGAAATTGAAATAGAAGAATGGCTGATCCGAGCCTCTAGTCGCGCAGACTGGAGTCTTGTCGTACGGGGCAAGGCTAGGGATTTGGACGGCATGACAAGCTCCTCAGTAATCTTAGCATTGTACGGCAAATTGCCGGTAAGATTCTTAAGCCTCCCATTGCGCTCTGGTCTCGGCAGCAAAATCTGCATAAGAACGTGGCCTGCGGCCAAGTTGCTCAGCCATCTTGCCTACATCTGCAGCGTTCGCAGCCATGCCACCTGAGCAAAAGCGATCAAACAATGGCACAAGCGCTGGGAATCGGATCACTGGGCGTTGGCTCAAACCCCAATGAGTCGAAGAAGTTCGCAGATTTCATTGATACTCAATGGAACAACATCGCCGCAATTTGTAAGCTAGGCAATATTAAGTAGTCTGTAAGAAAATCGAACAAGATGTAGTTTGCGGTTGTGTTGAACTAAAAAGCTATCGGGCATCAGTACCAAACGAACAGAACATGTATTTCAAATAAGCGTAGTGTCACGCCTCTTTGTGACAAAACGCTGACGTAGCTTTAAAAAATATATACCCCCACCCTTTTACACAGAAAACAAAGGGGGGTGTTTTCCTAGCGACGAACCTGCCAGTTCCAGACCGTTTTCAACCGGGGGGGGGCGTAGCCCGAACGGTATCGTTTGAGCAAAATACAGTGCATAGCCCGGCACAGTGAAGCGGTCGATTTACGGGGGTGGGGGTACGGTGGGGTCAGGGGTAACGGAATTCGATAGGGGGTGGGGCATTCTCAAACCCGCTGTGATGGCTCAGGTATCTAAGTTTTTACGGGTGAGTCAGGAGGTTTAGCCAAT
>CAIMMJ010000079.1 GCA_903842515.1 uncultured Bacteroidota bacterium
AAAAACAATTACAGAAACAGTATCGGCAAGCGGAAAAATTCAACCAGAAGTAGAAGTAAAAATAAGCCCTGATGTTTCTGGAGAAATTGTTGACCTTTATGTAAAAGAAGGGCAAGAGGTAAAAAAAGGCGAAGTGCTGTGTAAAATAAACCCTCTTCTATACATTTCAAATAAAGAAAGAACCGAAGCAAGCGTAAATACTACTAAAGCAAATTTAGCCAATGCCAAAGCAAGACTATTGCAATCTAAAGCTGTATTTGTAAATACAGAATTAACCTATAACAGAAACAAAAAATTATTTGACCAAGGTGCAATATCGGAAGCGGAATTTGAAAATTCTAAATCGCAATACGAAAGTGCAAAAGCAGATGTAGAAGCGGCTGTTCAAACAGTTTCTGCAAGCGATTTTAATATAAAAAATGCAGTAGCATCTCTTGAGGAAGCAAACAATAACTTAGACAGAACAATTATTCGTTCGCCAGTGGATGGAAAAGTTTCTAAACTTAATGTAGAAAAAGGAGAAAGAGTTGTTGGTACTTCTCAAATGGCAGGAACAGAACTTTTAAGAATTGCCAACCTCAACGAAATGGAAGTTGTTGTTGACGTTAATGAAAATGACATTGTAAAAATTCATTTAAACGATACTACTTTAATAGAAGTGGATGCTTACTTGGGTCAAAAGTTTAAAGGGATAGTAACCTCAATTGCAAATAGCGCCAATACAAATGGAACAAGTGCTGATCAAATTACAAATTTTGAAGTAAAAATTAGAATACTTAGAGATTCGTATTCGCACTTACTAAACAATAAGCAAGACAACAATTCTCCATTTCGCCCCGGCATGACAGCAACAGTGGACATCCAAACCAAAACAATAAAAAATGTTTTAGCAGTTCCAATAGAGGCTGTTACACTAAGAACAGATACAACATCAGAAAATAAAACAAGTAAAAAGAATAAGAAAGATGAGGGCGAAGAAGAAAAAGACAAAAACAATAAAGAGGAAGCAATAGAACTAGTTTTTATTTTTGAGAATGGTAAGGCTGTAATTAAACCTGTAAAAACAGGAATTCAAGACAATAATTTTATTCAACTATTAAGTGGTATTTCTAAGGGTGACGAAGTTATTGTTGGACCATACAAAACGGTAAGTAAGTTGCTAAAAAATAGGTCGCTGGTAAAAGTTGTTCAGGAGGAGGAACTAAATAAAGAAAAAGATTAAAATTAAGTTTGAAACTTTTGCACATAGAAACAGCCACTACTGCTTGTTCAGTTGGAATTTCTGAAAATAAAATCCTACTTGCACAACATAGTATTGACGATGGCTTTAAACATGCTGAAATTTTGAACAGCATGGTTAAAAATATTTTTAATGAAACAAATACCTCTCCCGCTCAACTGTCTGCAATATCTGTTAGCATTGGCCCCGGATCCTACACAGGTTTAAGAATTGGACTTTCTTTTTGTAAAGGATTGGCCTACGGATTAAACATTCCGGTTATTGCTATAAATACCTTGTTTTCTATGGCACGAGTTGCACAAAAAAAAGTAAATCCAACATCTAACCAATTTCTGGTTCCAATGATAGATGCAAGAAGAATGGAAGTTTATTGCAGTGTTATTGATCATCAGTTAAATGAAATTGAAGCAACTTCTGCAAAGATAATTGATGAACAAAGTTTTGATAATTTGAGCGATAAAGAGTTAATTTTTTTTGGAAACGGCGCCAAAAAATGTGAAACTACACTTATAAAAGAAAACCATATTTTCTATGACCAAAATTGCTGCGAAGCATCTGGACAAGTGGAGCTAGCAAGCAATTTATTTTTAAACAAAATTTTTAATAACTTGGCTCATCTGGAACCGTTTTATTTAAAAGAATTTCAAACCAATACAAAGGAAAAGTAAAATGTTTTTTAAGGATATAATTGGACATAGCGAATTAAAAAATAAACTAATACACAATGTTAATATAGGGCGTTTGAGTCATGCTCAACTATTTTCGGGCCTAGAAGGAAGTGGAAATTTGGCAATGGCAATGGCAATGGCTACATATATCCACTGCACCAATAAGCAAGAAAACGATTCTTGTGGAACTTGTGCGGCTTGTATAAAAAACAAAAAATTGGTTCATCCCGATTTACATTTATCTTTCCCTATTGTAACAAAATCAAGTCCAACAAAAAAAGTTAGCGACGACTACATTCAAGAGTTCAGAAAAGAATATTTAAACAATCCATACATGGGTTATTTTAATTGGCTAACTTCTATGACAAATGAAGTTAAAAATGCACTTATAACAACAGAAGAAGGAAGCGAAATAATAAAGAAGCTAAGTTTAAAAACTTATGAAAGTGAATACAAAATATTATTGATGTGGTTTCCAGAAAAAATGAATGTGCAAACGGCAAACAAGCTTTTAAAAATATTAGAAGAGCCGCCAGAAAAAACATTATTTCTTTTAGTAAGTGAATATCCCGAAGGTTTGTTGCCAACTATTATTAGTAGAGTTCAAAAAGTGCATATTCCGGTGCTCACCAATAAAGACATTGAACAAGAATTAATTTCTAATTATAATGTGCCTGAAGAAAATGCAATTTTTATTGCAAATTTTTGCGAAGGAAACTTTAATCTGGCCTTAGAAATTATAAACAATAGCGAAGAAGAAAACTTTAACTTAATTAATTTTCAGGAATGGATGAGGTTTTCGTTTAATAGAAGTAAACAGGTTGCACTAATGCCCTGGATAGAAAAACTAGCAAGCTTTTCGAGAGAAAAACAAAAAGAGTTTTTGAGCTATTGTATGCAAGCCATAAGAAAAAATTTACTTAGAACATTAAGTATTGAATCCATGGTAAGAGAAATGCCAGCCGAAACTAGTTTCAACATCAAGTTTCACAATTTTATACATGCCTATAATTGTGGAAATATCTTGGCAATTTTAGACAAGGCTGTTTTAGACATTGATAGAAACGGGAACTCAAAAATGATTTTTTTAGATTGTACGTTGCAAATAAGTCATCAATTAAATATGAAAGTTCCCATAGCATAGCATTACAGGAAGTATGAAAGCAATTGAAAAAAGGAAAATTTTTAATGACCCCATTTATGGTTTTGTAAGTATTCCTTATGGTATAATTTTAAACTTAATTGATCACCCATTTTTTCAGCGTTTAAGACGTATTCGTCAATTAGGAATGACAAGCTTTGTTTATCCGGGAGCTCTACACACACGGTTTCATCATGCATTGGGCTCCATGTACCTAATGATACAAGCAATAGATACTTTACGTAACAAGGGAGTTTCTATTAGCAACAAAGAACAAGAAGGTGCTCTGCTTGCAATTTTATTGCACGATATAGGCCACGGACCATTTTCTCATGCTTTGGAGCACAGCTTGGTAAGTGGAATTCCGCACGAAAAAATCTCTTCGCTTTTTATGGAAAATTTAAACAAAGAGTTTAAAGGGAAATTAAATACGGCCATTGAAATTTTTACAAATAAGTATCCAAAAAAATTCTTGCATCAATTGGTGTCAAGCCAATTGGATATGGACAGGTTAGACTATCTTAAACGAGACAGTTTTTTTACAGGAGTTTCGGAAGGTATTATTTCTACCGATAGAATTATTGCAATGCTAAACGTAAAGAATGATGTTTTGGCCGTAGAAGAAAAAGGAATTTATTCTGTAGAGAAATTTATTGTTGCCCGCAGATTAATGTATTGGCAAGTATACTACCACAAAACTACTGTGGCGGCAGAACAATTGTTAGTGATGATTTTAAAAAGAGCAAAAGAACTTACTAAAAAAGGAACCAAGTTATTTGCTACACCTGCATTAGATTACTTTTTAAAAAACGAATTTAAAATATCAGATTTTGAAAAAAATAATTTGGTGTTAAGTACTTTTGCAAAACTCGACGACTATGATATTCAAACATCAGTAAAAGTTTGGGAGGATTGCCACGACAAAATTTTAGCTATGCTTTGTGTAAATTTTAATGCAAGAAATTTATTTAAGGTAAAAATTCAAAACAAATCTTTTTCCAAAGAAAAAATTACTAAAATTAGAAAAGCTGTTCAAGAAAAATTTCAACTGTCATTTGAAGAAACAAATTACTTTGTAATTGCAGATACTATTTCTAACAATGCCTACAATCCTTTGTCTGATAAAATAAATATTTTATTTAAGGATGGTAAATTAGAAGACATTACAAAAGCATCAGACCAATTAAATTTACAGGTACTTTCTACCAAAGTAGAAAAATATTTTCTTTGCTATCCAAGAGAAATAGACATAGAATTTGAATAATATTAAAAGGAAATTTGTTTGGTTAGAAATCTAAATAATTATTGTAAATATTTGTTCTTAACCCAAAAGAAATAAAGTTTGAGTATTTTTCTTGTTTGTTATTTATCCATCTCCTGTTAAAAAATCCAACATAGATCTGAAAGTTATAGGCTGGATTTATTATGTATCCGGCCTTTACATCTATTATTTCTAACCTGGTTTTTGTGCCTTGCAACAGCGTATTATTTGTTCTATTTCTTCCCGTAATATCCGACAATAAAATGTTTTGTCCAAAAACTCCACCCGCACTATCAATACCAATTTGGCCGGTGTTTAATTTTGCTGTTACAAAAACTCCTTTGTAGTTGTAAGAAACAATTGCAACAATCTCTTTAAAATTTGCACCCCAAGGGTGTGTTAGGCTTTGGTTGTAATGAATGTAATTTTGTTGATTGCTTTTTGTGGTATATGAATAAGGGCTAACAGAATTATATTCCAGTAAAAAATTTAAGTTTTTAATTCCAGCAATATCAAAGTAACGAGTGCCAATTTGTATTCCACTTTTCTTAAAGAGATTGTCATTTGTTGCAATGTTGTCAATCATATATTGCCCGTAAATAGAAATGCTTGAAGTAAGTTTTAGTCTTGCATTTAAGCCTGCAATGGCATTATTTACTGAGGATAAACCTTGGTTTGCCACATTATAAAACGGAAGAGGATTTAGAATGTTAAAATTAAAATAAGGATGTGCCATAGAAACTGGCCTGTAAATAATTCCATTAAAAAAGCCAAGTTCCAAAAAATTAAAAGGCATAAATGCCAAATATTGAAATGCTGCTGTTTTCTTTCTAAATGTAGGTTCGCTGTAAATATTAAATGTAATATCTCCTTGATAAATATTCATCAAACTTGCCCACATAACTTCGTACCGGAACCATTTTCTTGAATAGGCAGCTTTTGCATAAGGATAATTAAAAGCGTTGTCGCTTAGCAAAAGAGAACGGTAACCAAAGCCATAAAAATGCTTGCCAGTGCCTGCCATTATTGAAAAATTCTTACTGGGGGCAAACAAAAAATTAGCAGAAGATATTGCAAAGTCGGCTCCAATTTCTTTGAATACTTTTGTTCTACCTAAGCCCGGGTAAACTTTATATGCCTTAATAAATTCTCTTACATACAAGGGTGCAGTTACTTGATTTTCTAGAAATTGTGATTCAAAATAAAATTTTTTACCAATTGAACCTTTAACCCATAATCCTCTGGTATTTTGTAAGAGTCTTTGTTTATTTTCCTTTTTGTCTCTTGCCCAACTAAAATTAAACATGGGGTTAATGGAAAGGGTAAAATCTTCCTTGATTATTCTAACTATATCTTGCCTACAAAGTTTTTGCTCAAACAAATGAGCAGTTGTATCAAAAAGACAAGAAAAGCCTATTGAATCGTTTATACTTTTTATTTTCTCTTTACTAAATGTAAATGGCTTAGTGGATGCAAATTCTTTTCTGTTTTTTTTAGCTAATTCTCTTTCTATGTTTTGAGCAAAGAAAAACTCATAGGGAACAATTGTGCTTTGAGCAAAAACATGAGTTTTAACTGCAATAAAACTTATAAAAAGAAATATTTTTTTGATCAAAACAACAACTTAAAAAATATTATTTTTTAAAACATCTTGGTAAACCATTTCAATTCCTTTTTCAAGTTCAATAGTGTATTTCCATCCTAGTTTTTCTAATTTAGAAACATCCATCAACTTGCGGTAAGTTCCATCGGGCTTGGTTTCATCAAAAATTAAGTTGCCAGTAAAGCCAACAATCTTTTTTACTAAAAGTGCCAAATCTTTTATAGAAATATCAACGCCACTTCCCACATTCACCAATTGTTCCTCGTTATAGTTTTGCATCAAATAAAAACATGCCTCTGCTAAATCATCAACATGTAAAAATTCTCTCAATGGTGTTCCTGTTCCCCACACTACAACTTCGTCTTTAGATTCTACCTTTGCTGTATGAAACTTTCTTATTAACGCAGGCAAAACGTGAGAATTATTTAAATCGTAATTGTCGTTTGGTCCGTATAAATTTGTTGGCATAGCCGAAATAAAATTACAATTGTATTGGCGTCTGTAAGATTCACACAATTTTATTCCTGCAATTTTTGCTATAGCATAGGGTTCGTTTGTTTGTTCTAATGGCCCTGTTAATAGATAATCTTCTTTCAGTGGTTGCGGCGCTTCCTTTGGGTAGATACAAGATGAACCCAGAAAAAATAATTTTTCTACATTGTTTTTATATGCAGCATGAATCACGTTGGATTCCATCATCAAGTTTTGATACAAAAAATCTGCTCTGTAGGTATTATTGGCATGAATGCCTCCTACTTTAGCCGCCGCTAAAAATACAAACTGAGGTTTTTCACTTTCAAAAAATTCGTTTACCAATTGTTGATTAGTTAAATCTAGTTCCTTAGAACTTCTAGTAATTATATTGGCAAATCCTTTTTGGTTTAGTTTTCTTACAATTGCAGAACCCACCATTCCTCTGTGCCCTGCAACAAAAATTTTATCTTGTGTTTTCAAATGCTATAAATTTTAGTTTTCAAATATACGGTATTCAATAAACTTATCCGTTTCAAAAAGCTTGGCAAAATACTAATTGTAACTATTTAATGCCGCTTGCAACTCATTCTTTATTTCATTTCTAAAATCAGCCGGACTTAGCACTCTGCAGCTTCTACCCCAACTTAAAATTAAATTTTTTAGTTCTACACTTGGATAAACATCTAGTTGAAAAATGACACCGTTTTGAGTTTCGTTTATTATTTTTTGGGAAGAATGAATAGGTTTTGTTTTAATAAAATTAGCGGCGTAAGTCTCAAATTCCAAAACTACTTCTTCTACTTTTGCATTGGTATTTATTGTAATGCCATAAACGTTTCTAAAAAAGATCTTTGAATTAAAATCACCTAATTCATAGTTAGATTCATCTTTTTCTATTTCTAAAATTCTCTCTAGGCCAAAAACTTTAATCGTTTTATCTTTTGTATCTCTTGCTACTAAATACCACCTGCTATCAAATTCTTTTAGGATAATAGGAGAAAGAACATAGTATTTCTTTTCTCCAGAAAATTTTCCGTAGAGAATTTTAATGCTTGATTTTTCCTTTACTAAACCTACTAAAATATTTAACCACTGTAATCCTTCTGAACTTGAATTTATTTGAGGCTGCAGTATATTCTCTACCTCTAAGGCACTGTGATTTTTTGTAACACTAAATTCGTTGTTCATTTTATCAATTGCCACCTTAAAGTTTTTAAATACATCTATTCCTTTGTAAGTATCCAAAATTTCAAAAGCCATTTCCAATGAATCCAAATCGTCTTGGTTGAGTTTAACAAATTGTCCAATAGAATATTTTGAATCCGAGTATTTGTATCCTTTATTGGTTTTATCAAATTCTATTGGAGCATAAAATGCTAAAACTTCGGAGTTTTTCATTTCTGCCAAATCATATTCTAGTTGCCTTGTAGAAATATTTTGACCGGTTTTTTCTTCTATGTAGCTTTTTATCTCTTCTAAGTTAGGATAAGGCTGGTATTTGTTTGCAATACGTTTGTCTATTAACAAATACCTGTAAAATGCAGATTTATTGCTTGGCATAAAATTAATTATTGCTCAAAGTTATTAATTCAATTATTTATTGGTTTGATATTATTTACAAAAAAAGATTGTAATTTTTATTGCTGATATTCAGTTGTTTATAAAATAAAAAACGACACCGCAAATAGGTTGCGGTGGCATAATACAGTTTTGCAGAGTAAATAATAAATACATAAACTCATGAACATGTTAACACAAACAAATTTTTCATCCTTAATTCCTCAAAACAGCAATACCATTATTGATTTGCAGTACTATTGCAAATACCGTGAATTGGCAAAAAGAAAAAAATACGATGAAAAAAGAACCAAACAAATTAACACCATATTATTTTTGCTAAGACAAACTGCAACAAAAGAAATTCAATTGCAAAATTTCTCAAATTCATTTTTATTTGATTTTAATAATGGAATTATGGTGCTTATTGAAAACAAAAAAACAGTTTCATTTTTATTTCATGCAAACGTAGAAAAGCAAAAACTAGAGCAATTAGAACGGTTAATTTCCAGAGAAAGTCAAGAAGTAATCATCTGGAAAAAGGCAGCCTAATACTAATCTTGTTTCTCTTTTCTTTTTACAAGAAAAACAAAATCATTTTCGGATAATAAGTATCCGTATTCGTAGCAAAAATAATAGGTTGTGCCTTTGCTCGTAACTAATAAATTGGTAATATAAGTAAAGTTAAACCCTTTCTCCATCAATTTTTTTTTGGAAGTTTTGGCAGTTTCTTCGGGCACCATTTCTTCTAATATTTTTCTATTTTTTTTAAGAATATTATTTACATTTCTTACCACCAAACTGTGTTCGCTATTAAGTTTGTTGTTGTAAGAATTTCGGCACAAATCATTACAGAATTTTTTATCGGCTCTGCCAAGCAAAACCTCGCCGCATTCTAAACATTTCTTTTCCATTTATTAGAAGGATTAAAAAATAAAAATACAAATTTTATCTTTTCAAAGGCTTAAATAGTAAGGGTTAAAATACTTACTACTTATTTTATTTGCTTGTATACGCAAGAAAATTTTGGTAAACCTAAATTGTAATATAGGCAAGAGGCATTTTACCTTATTTTAGCAGTTTAGTTAATTATTGACTTCTAATTATGATTTCTCTAATTACCTTTGTAACATAAAACGAACAATGACCATAGACGAAATTCAGAACGAAATTATTGAGGATTTTAATTTGTTTTCTGATTGGACAGAAAAATATGAATACTTAATTGAACAAGGAAAATATTTGCAGGCAATTGACGAAAAATATAAAACAGATGAATACATTATAAAAGGATGTCAGTCTAAAGTTTGGTTGCACTCGGAGTTAAAAGAAGGAAAAATTATTTTTTTTGCCGATAGCGATGCAATAATCACCAAAGGAATTATTGGTTTATTAATAAAAGTATTTAATAACCAATTGCCCGAAAACATATATAATTCTACGTTGTTTTTTATAGAAAAAACTGGACTTCAAGAGCACTTGTCGCCAACAAGGGCAAATGGATTAGTTTCTATGATAAAACAAATGAAAATGGACAGCCTAGCCCTCTCTAAAAAAAATCAATAATAAATTATGCCGGCAATAATAATTACAGAAAATCACGATTTAGCCAACAAGGTAATTGAATCGTTAAAAACATGTTACGATCCAGAAATTCCGGTTGATATATGGGAATTAGGACTGATATACGAGATAAACATCAACACGGAAAATGATGTTGCCATAAAAATGACATTAACCTCTCCTTCTTGTCCAGTTGCAGAAACGCTGCCTCCGGAAACAGAACAAAAAATTAGAGAAATTGATGGAGTTAATTCAGCAAAAATTGAAATAACATTTGACCCTCCTTGGGAAAAAAGTATGATGAGCGAAGTTGCTCAACTTGAATTAGGATTTATGTAAATTTATCTTTTATGGATATACTAAACAAAGTAGCAAATAGTGGATTGGTTACTCTGGATCTAGAAGAGTTGTATGATAGTTCCCCAAAGATTATATTTGATTTAAAACCACTCCTGTTTAAAGAATTAATACTAAAAGAAAAAGACTTTAGAGAATTTGTTGCTACCCATAACTGGAAAAATTACCAGGGTGCCTGCGTTGGTATTACCTGCACAGCAGATGCCATTGTGCCTAATTGGGCATACATGCTTGTTGCAGTATACTTAGAGCCTTATGCAAAGAAAATTTTTTTCGGAAACCTAGATGACATAGAAAAAGAGTTATTCTCAGAAGCCATAAAAAAAATTAATCCACAAGATTATCAAGATTTCCGAGTTGTAATAAAAGGGTGCAGCAAAATTAATGTGCCTGTTTCTGCTTATGTAGAAGTTACGGCACTTTTAAAACCTTATGTAAAAAGCATTATGTATGGCGAGCCTTGTAGCACTGTTCCAATTTATAAAAAGGCGAGATAAAAAGAATGTTCATCTAAATTTAACTCCTAAAAAACTATATCCACAAAAAAAGGCGGATAATGATCCGCCTTTTATAAAATTTAATTTAGTTATTCAAAACTAATTAATTCAACATCAAAAACTAACCAAGATTTTGGTGGTATTACTCCCGGATAACCTTGATCGCCATACGCTAAATCACTTGGAATAATAAATGTGCACTTCCCTCCTACTTTCATTAGTTGTATGCCCTCTGTCCAACCTTTAATTACTTGATTTAAACCAAAAGTAGCAGGTTGTCCGCGATCTACGGAGCTGTCAAACTTTTTACCAGTGGCCAATAAAGTTCCTGTATAATGCACAGTTACTTTACTTGTTGCAATAGGACTTGCACCTGTTCCTTCTGTTTGCATAATGTAACGCAACCCACTTGGAGTTGCTTTTGCATTCTTATAGTTTTCATCTAAAGCTTTTTCAACGGCAGCTAATTCTGCTTTTTGTTTTTCAAGCGCCTTTTCTTTTGCTATTTCTTGCATTTTTGTAAATACTGCAGGTGCATCAAACGCTTTTGCCTCATTACCTTTTCTTAATATAGTAAGGCTAACAAGCGTATCATTACCCTGAATCTTGTTTACCACGTCTTGTCCTTCTACCACATGTCCAAATACTGTATGTTTTCCATCTAACCAATCGGTTTTAACATGGGTAATAAAAAACTGACTTCCATTGGTATTTGGCCCCGCATTGGCCATTGATAAAATACCTGGTCCTATATGCTTTAGCGTTGAATCAATTTCATCATCAAACTTATAACCAGGGCCACCTTGGCCATTGCCTAGAGGGCAACCACCTTGAATCATAAAATTTGGAATAACACGGTGAAATTTTAGGCCATCATAATAAGGTGTACCCGCAGGCTTTTTATCATTAGCAATTTTACCTTCAGCTAATCCTACAAAATTAGCAACAGTTATAGGCGTTTTTTTCATTTCTAACATTAAAAATATATCTCCTTTATTTGTATTGATGTGAGCATATAATCCATCTGTTTGTTTTTCCAAGAATTTATTTTCCATTTTTACTTTGTTTTTTTTGTTTGTTTGTGCACCAGCTAGTCCTACAATAAGTGTAAGACATGTTATTTGCAATAATTTTATAATTTTCAATGTTTAAAAGTTTTTGTGTTTTAAGTGGTCAAAATTAATAAAATTTTGGCTTAGCACTTATGCATTTTTTATGTTAAGCTAAATTGATTCATTTTAGTAGTATAAATTTTGCATAAATTCCAATTAAAAATTAGGCATAAAAAAAGCCCCAATTTCTTAGGGCTTTAATTTTAATTCATACAAAACTCATTTACTTTAAAATCTTCATTTCTGTTCTTCTGTTTTGTTGGTGCTTTTCATCGCTACAAACAGTACCGTCAACACATTCGTTTACAGGTTTTGTTTCGCCATATCCAATTTTTACTAACCTATTCTTATCAATTTTTACCTTATCAATTTTCTTAGAGATCATATAGTTATAAACTGCGTTGGCTCTTTTATCAGATAATTTTTGATTGTATTTATCTGTACCTCTGCAGTCTGTATGAGCGCTCAATTCTATTCTAATCTCTGGATTGTCTAAAAGCATTTTAACCACTCCATCCAACACAGGGAAAGCTTCTTTTCTTAACTTATACCTGTCATAATCAAAGAATACTACACCCAAATCTAACACAATTGGTTTTTCAATTTCAATTTTCATCAAGTCAAAGTCGTTAACGATTGATTCATTATCTTCTCTTTTCTTAGTTGAAATCTCTGCTTTTTTTACTAGGTATCCTGTTTTACGAGCAGTAACTAAATAATCGCTTTCCTCAGTTAATTTGTAGCTATATTCTCCATTTGAATCTGTTTGCAATGAGTCAATTGTTCCAGTAGTTTTGTTTTCAAAAATAATTGTTGCACCCGCTAGAGGTTGACCTTCAGAAGTAATTTTACCCTTTGAATAAATTATTGGAGGGTTCATCACAAATTCAAAGATTCTGTCGGAGCCATTTCTATTTGAGGCAAAATAACCAGTTTTCCCATCTGTATTTAAAATCAAACCAAAATCGTCTGCTTTTGTATTTAATGGATAATTTAAATTTATTGGCGATTTCCAATTCCCATTTTCTCCTTTGCATAAATAAACATCGTAGCCACCCATGTTTTTATGACCGTTAGAGGCGAAATATAACCTCCCATCAAAAATGGATGGAAATTTTTCATCCATGGCCGTGTTAATTGGAGGGCCTAGATTTACAGGTTTCCCCCATTGTCCGCCCTCTAGGGTACACATGTATAAGTCGTATCCACCTTGCCCATCAGGCATATTGGAAGAAAAGTATAAATATTTTCCATCTGCCGAAATACTTGGATGCTCCACTGCATAATCAGGATTGTTATATGGGAAATCTGCTGCTTTTTTCCATGCATCGCCAACCAACGAATCTACTCTAATTTGAATATTGTACTCTTTTTCATATTTTTCTGATGCTTTTACTTTTGGGAAAATATTACTTGAGTAGTATGCCAGTGTACCTGCTTTGTTAAATGTTGCAGGACCTTGGTGATATTCGTCGTTTATTGAACCTTTCATTGGTTCTGGTTTTCCTAATTTTCCATCCTTGTCTTTTTTCATAAAGTACAAATCTTGATATGCATTAAGAGTACCCGGATTTTGTTTTGATTCTCTTTTTGCCGCAACTTCACCCACAACCACAACACCATCTTTATAAAACGCAGGAGAATAAGCATTTATAAATCCTTTTACACCAGCATCTTTCACAGAATATCTGGTTGTATCTTTATAGAATTGACCTAAATCGTTACATGAATTCAACAATAATTGAGCGGCAAAGTCTCCCGGCTTTTCAGCTAAATATGTTTTAAACTGTTCTTTTGCTTCGTCGTATTTTCCAACACTCATTAAAACTTTTCCGTAGTTTAATTTTGTTTGAGGGTCTATATCTTTAGCGTCTTTTAACCCTTTTGCAAAATACTTTTCTGCATCTGCATAATTATTCATGTTTCTGTAGCAATCGGCAAGTTTAATAGCAATATCAGCTTTGGGTTTTTTTGCATACGCTTTTTCATAAAACTTTGCAGCCTTGGCGTATCCATAAGCTTGATATTGAGTATCGCCTTGTTCTATATAGTAACTTGCACAGCCCGAAAGCATAATAACTACAAAACAAACGCTTAATATTTCTGTAAATCTCCTTTTCATCTTTTTTGACTGATATTTAAAACCCTTATAGGATTGAAACATAATTTATAGGTGTTATTAATGTTAAAAGTATCTTGGATTTTTTGCTTTTAATGGGTCTTTTCCAAAGTCGTAACCAATCATTACTTCAAATGAACCATTTGTTAATCTTCCCAATTTGGTATATGAATAATCATAAGAGGCACCAATTCTTAGCTGACGAGAAATTTGGTATTCTGCTAAAGCTACAATTGCATCTCCAGTTCTAAAAGAAGCGCCCAACCAAAATGTTTCGTAGAACAAAGCATTTAAATTAATATCTGCTTGCAGTGGTGCTGCTTGCTGATATTTTAACAAGAAAGAGGGCTTTAAAGTGATAGATGAACCAACGTCGAATAAATATCCACCTGTAAGTAAGTAATGTCTTTTAACGAAAGTAGATTTTTCTACGTTAAAGTCAAATGCTTTACTTGGCTCCTTTCCAATTAATGTAGGAATAGAGAATCCCAAATATCCTTTCTTTGAATAATAATACATTCCAAAACCAGCTCTTGGTCCCCAAAAGCTATTTGGAGCTAATGCTTGGTCATTTCCGTCCCATGCAAAAGGTGTTTTTCTTGAAAGATTTACCAATCCTGCACTTATACCAAAAGATAGTTTAGATGTTTTATTAATACCTATATGATAAGCATAGTTTAGCAAGATGTCGTTGCGGCTATTTTTACCAATATTATCGTTGGCAAAAGTAAGACCTACGCCCATAGTTCTGCTTTTTATAGGACCGTCAATAGCAAAAACATTTGTTTTTGGAGCTCCATCAAATCCCATCCACTGATTACGGTGAATAAAACTTGTTCCAAAATATTTGTGCGAACCAGCATATGCAGGATTCAAAAACAAACCATTAAACATGTAATGGCTAAGCATTGGATCTTGTTGTGCAAAACCCTTAAAGCCTATTAATAGTAAGGCAATAAGTGCAAGTAACTTTCTCATTTTATATGTTATAGTATTTTTCATAGCTTCTCAGTTTTAAAAATTATCTTCTTAGGTCAACAAATCCTTTAATTAAATCTCTTCCCGGAATATCTACTGTAACAAAATAGGTTCCCTCTGCCATGCTTTCACCATTATTAGCATTTCCATCCCATTCGTTTTTATAACCTACTTTATTATACACAATATTTCCCCATCTGTTGTACACAGTAAACTTATTATCAGGATAATTTTCAATTGCTCCAATAACAAAGAAGTCATTCTTGCCATCTCCATTAGGCGTAAATCCTTCAGGTAATTTAAATGGCAATGGTTCTTTTAAGTAAATAGAATCTTTTGCTGAACATTCATTTGCATCGGTAACAATTACCCTATACCAACCTTTCTTTAATCCAATTATATCTTCAGTTGTTACTAGATTGGTGTTTGATGAATCAACCCACTGAATGTTGAATGGATTTACACCTCCTGTTATAGTTAAATCAATTTCTCCATCACTGCCGCCATTTACACTTATATTATTGTCGCCAGGAGTATAAATTTTGGGAGCAAGTGCAAGTTCAATTGCAGCACCAGGTGTTACATCAATTACAAGTGGTTTTGAATTTTTAGAGCAGAATCCATTGCTAACTGTAACAGTAAAAGTTCCTGAACTTTCCACGGTTATTGATTGTGAAGTTGCTCCTGTAGACCAAACATTGTTTGTTGAAGAAGAGGAAGTAAGAGTAATTGTTCCTTTGTTGTTACAAGGAGAAATTGTTCCTACTTGGGTAATTGTAGGAGTAGTAACTGAATCTTTAACAACAATATTTGTTGCAGGGAATGAGGCCTTGGTACACCCATTATTGTCAGTTACCAAGGCATAATAATCGCCAGAGGCAAATACTGCTTGAGATACACCTGAACCTAATAGAATATCAGGGTTTCCGCCTAAACCAACTTTAAACCACTGGAAATTAACTCCTGTTGGAGAGGAAACAAACAAAGTTGCTGTGTCTCCTTGACAGAAAGTAGTAGGATTTGCTGTATTTACCACTGCGCTTGGCCTAGGGTTTGAGGTAACAATAATACTTGCAGAGGCAACAGAACAAGACCCAACTACAGTTGAAACAGTATAAGTTCCGGAGTTAAACACAACAATACTTTGAGAGAAACTACCATTTGACCAAACATTATTTAGGGCATTACTAGAAGTTAAAACCACGCTGCCTCCTTGACAGAAAGTTGTTGGTCCATTTGCAGTAATAACAGGAGCAGCAGCTGGTTGTTCAACATTTACCTGAGTAAGTGGTGTGGTAGAAGCACAGCCATTAGTATATGTTACAGTGCAGGTGTAAACTCCTGTTGTTGTTACTGTAATAGATTGTGTGGTTTCGCCATTTGGTAACCAAAGATATGTTGCCCCAGGTGTTGCAATTAAAACAACTGATCCACCTTGGCAGAAAGTAGTAGGACCGCTGGCAACAATTGTTGCTGCAGTGGCATTTAGAATGTTTACAATTGCGGAGCTTGACGTGGAACCACAAGCATTAGTTACTGTTACAGAATACGTTCCGCTAGATGTTACATCAATAGATTGACTAGTTGAACTGTTGCTCCAAACATAAGTTGAACCAGGATTCTGAGCATTTAATGTTATTGTTCCACTACAAACATTAAAAGGACCACCTAAGTTTAATGAAGGTGCTTGACCCGCATAGTTAATTACAATATTATCTGTAGAGGTGCAAGAGTTTCCAAAATCAGCAATAACACTGTATGTTCCAGACTGGTTAACAGTGATAGTGGAACCTCCAGTAATAGGGCCATCTGGTCCTGTCCAACTGTATGAGTTAGCACCGGTTCCTGCATTTAACGTTACTACCCCTGCACATTGTGTAATGTCGTCTCCCAGATTTATAACGGGTGTAGGAGTAATTGTAGCATTTACAGCACTACTTGTTGTTGTTCCGCAGGCATTTGTAACTGCTACTGTAATGTTGCTAGTAGTTGAACCAACTTCAATTGTTTGAGTAGTGGCTCCAGTGCTCCATAGATAAGTAGCTCCAGCATTTCCAGCATTGAGTGTTAGTGCACCACAATTTGTTTGGTTCGAAGCACCTATGTCTACAATTGGCAAATTGTTTTCTAAACTAACCAATACATTGTCTGTGCCTGTGCAACCATTAGTTGCTGTTACTATAACTGAATAAACACCAGACTGAGTTACAGTAATTGAAGTACCTGTTTCTGGTAATTGCGTAGTTCCATTGAACCATTCAATTGAACCAATCTGAGGAATATTACCAACGGTAAGTGATGCTGATAAAGTGCCACCACATTGATTTATATCTGGACCTAAATCAATAGTAAGGGTTGGTAAAATTGAAATATTTACAGGTAAACTTGTAGTAGAACCACAAGAGTTTGTTACTGTAACAGAAATGTTATTTGTATTGGTAGAAACTACAATCGTTTGAGTTGTTTCACCAGTGCTCCATAAGTATGTTGCACCAGTATTTCCTGCATCTAATGTTAATGTACCACATATAGTTTGGTTTGCTGCGCCTAAATCAACAACAGGCACATCATTTTCTAAACTAACCAAAACCACATCTACATTGGTACAGGTATTTGCACTCGTAACCACCACAGAATAAATTCCAGATTGAGTAACAGTTATGGTTTGGGTATTTGCTCCTGCAATTGGTAACAATCCATTAAACCAAACAAATGTTGAATTTGCAGGTTGGTTGCCAGCATCGAGAGTAACAGTAAGATTTGACCCACATTGACTAATGTTTGGGCCTAAATCAACTGTAGGAATCGTCAATATCTCAACATTAACAGGAATGCTTGTTGTTGTTCCGCAGGCATTTGTAACTGCTACTGTAATGTTGCTAGTAGTTGAACCAACTTCAATTGTTTGGGTGGTTGCTCCTGTGCTCCATAGATAAGTAGCTCCTAGGTTCCCTGCATTTAGGGTTAATGTTCCGCAGTTTGTTTGATTAGCTGCGCCCAAATCCACAATCGGTAAATTGTTTTCTATACTCACTACTACATTGTCTGTTCCCGAACATCCATTTGGTGCTGTAACCAAAACAGAATAGGTTCCACTTGTTGTAACAGTTATTGTTTGATTAGTTCCGGGAATTACGCCATTTGTATCTGACCAAACAAAGATTGAGTTAGAAGGTTGAGTTCCGGCATCGAGAGTTGCAGAATTACATATTGATACATCACTACCTAAATTCACAGGTAGGTTTGGACTAATTGTAACTGATATTGCATTGCTTGTGGTTGTTCCACAGGCATTTGTTACAGTAACTGAAATTGGCGACAGCGTAGATAGAGTAACGTTTATTGTTTGTGTTGTAGCACCTGTACTCCATAAATAAGTAGCATCTGGGTTTAATGCATCAAGCGTTACTGAACCACAAGAAACAATATCTGTACCTAAATCTATTACTGGGTTTTGATTAAATATTGTTACTGTTGTGCTTAATGTAACAGAACAAGTTGCTGAGTTTGTTACCACAACGGAGTAATTACCCGAAACTGTTGCGTCAAATGTTGGATTTGTTCCAGCTCCGTTATTCCAATTGAAGGTAGTTCCTGCAGGCTGAGTTCCAACCGAAAGAATTACGGAATTACAGCCACTAATATTTTGACTTATTGATGCAACTGGAGCAGTCCCAATTTCAACATCAATAGAGCCAGTTACGGTTCCACAGGCATTTGTAACATCTACTGTATATGTTCCTGACTGATTTACTTGAATAGTTTGTGTTTGTGCGTTATTAAAATTCCATAAATATGTTGCGCCAGCATTTCCGGCATCAAGTGTAACCTCACCACCACATTGTGCAATGTCATTTCCTAAATTTACAACAGGAACATTATTGTCTATTATTACTTGTGTAGATTGTGTTGTAGAACAATTAAATGCATTGGTTACTATTACCGAGTACAATCCACTTATTGATGCAACAAACTCTTGGGTTGTAATATTTCCGGGGGTCCATAAAAAAGTTGAACCTGGATTTCCCGCATCTAATGTTATTGTAGTATTACAAACAGGAGAATTGTTAATTATTGTAACAACAGGAGAAGGATTTATTGAAATATTTACTGGTTCTGAAACAGTTGTTCCACATGCTCCGGTTACTGTTACAAAATAGCTTCCTGATTCAGATACTGAGATTATTTGAGTTGTTGCAGCATTGCTCCAAACATAAGTTGAACCCAGATTTCCGGCATTTAACTGAACAGAGCCGCCACATTGCGAAATATCGTTGCCTAAATCTACTACCGGAACACTATTCTCTAGATTTACAAAAATATTATCAGATCCGGTGCAACCATTAGCATCTGTAACCAAAACTGAATAAGTACCAGTTTGCGATACATTTATTGTTTGTGTAGTTTGAGTGATTGGTGAAGGTCCGGACCATAAGTACGATGAAGCGCCCGAAATTCCGGCATTTAACTCTACAGAACCAACACATTGAGCAATATCTTGACCTAAGTCTACAACTGGGCTTGTATTTATTGTTACTAAAAGTGGAGCACTAATTGTTGTTCCGCAAGCGTTGGTTACCTCTACAAAACTACTGCTTGTTTGATTAATGTTAATTGTTTGTGTTGTTTCACCAGTATTCCATAAATAAGTTGCACCCGGATTTTGTGCATCAAGTAAAACAGTACCGCCGCATTGAGATATAGCGTTTCCTAAATTTACAACAGGTAAATTAGCATCTAGGTTAACAAATATTTGATCCGAACCGTTGCATGAATTTCCATCTGTTATTGTAACCGTGTATAAACCGGTTTGAGAAACAGTTATGGTTTGAGTGGTTTGAGTGATTGGACCCGATGGACCTGACCATGCATAAGCAACCCCGCTTATTCCGGCATCTAAAACAACTGTTCCACCGCACTGAGTAATATCATTTCCTAAATTTACAATTGAAGCAGAATTAATAGTTACAGAAATTGCATTACTTGTTGTGGTTCCGCAAGCATTTGTTACTGCTACAGTAATGGAATTAGTGGTTTGACTTACAGAAATACTAGATGTTGTTTCTCCGTTTGGAGACCACAAATAGGTAACCCCTGCATTTGTTGCATCTAATGTTACGGTACCGCCACATTGTGTTACGCTGTTTAAACTAACTTCTGGAGGAGTTGTGTTTATTATAACATCAGCAAAACCAATAGCCGAGCAATTTTGGGTATTTGTTACAATTACTGAGTATTGACCGCTTGAAGTAGCAGAAATAGTTTGCGTTGTTTGACCACCATTCCATAAATAAGTTGAACCGGCGTTTCCTGCATCAAGTGTAACAGGATTTATACACGAAGAAAATGGGCCTCCTATATTTACCACAGGAACGGGGCTTAAGGTAACATCTATTGGCTGACTTACAAAAGTTCCACAAACATTGGTTATTTCAACCGTTAAATTTTGAACTGAACTTGTTAAAGTAATATCTTGTGTAGTTGCTCCATTGCTCCAGAGGTATGTGGAACCATTGTTACCTGCTGAGATAACAGTACTGTTGGCACATTGGCTAATATCATTTAATACTAGGTTTGGAAATGTAAATACTTGAGCATTTACTGTATTTGACGACGCTGAACAACCTTGAGCATTTGTTACTACTAATGAATAATTTCCGGATTCAGTTACATTAATTTGATTTTCTGTTTGTCCGTTACTCCAGGTGTTTCCGGTAAGGGAACTAGAAACTAGGGTAGCCGCACTTCCTTGGCATATTTCAATAGGCCCGGCAGGAGTGATTACTGGTGTTGCAGGATTTTCATTTACCACAACTGAAACGGGTAGCGAGCTTATGTTACAAGCTTCATTTGCAACAGTTATGTTAGATGTTGTTTGATTTACCTCTATTGATGGTGCATTAGAACCTGTACTCCAAACATTTCCGAAAGGAATTGAAGAAGTTAAAATTACTGAACCACCCTCACAAAAAGTTAATGGGCCATTTGCCGCTATTACTGGAACAACAGCAGGTATTTCTACAACATTAATAATTGCTTCAAACGAAGTACATCCATTTATGTCTGTATGAGTAACAGAGTATACTCCACCAGCAGAAACAGTAATAGACTGAGTTGTTTGGCCAGTGCTCCAATTATTTCCGGAAGCATAATTTGATGTTAACGTTAAAGTTCCACCTGTACAAATTGTGTTAGAGCCTAAATTGCTTGTGATTTGCGGCGGAGCAGGAATTGGATTAAAAGAAACTGTAACCGGACTTGAAGTAGCTGAACATGAATTAATATCAAAAATTGTAACCGTGTAATTTCCAGGTTGGTTGGTTTGTGCTGTTTGGTTATTGCCTAAACCATTGCTCCAAGAGTAACCGGTTGCCGCAGTTGAAGTTAACACTACCGGCAAATTAGAACAATTAATAAAGTTTGTTGGCGATGAAATTACTGGTGCTGATGGAATTGGGTTTACGGTTACTACAACTGGTGCAGATGGAGTAGAGCAACCTTGTATTTCTACAGTAATTGTTTGAGACGAATTTACTGTAATACTTTGTGTGGTTTCGCCCGTGCTCCACAAGTTGCCTGTAGCACTATTACTTGTGAGTACAATTGACCCTCCGTCGCAAAAAGCAACATTAGCCGAAGGAGAAATTGTTGGGGTTTGCACCGGATTAACAATAACTTCTATTGGAAGTGATGTAGCGGAGCAACCATTTACATCTGTTGTTGTAACAGATAAATTTTGTGCAGATTGTGTAACATTTATTGTTTCTTGATTTCCTCCATTTGTCCATGCATAGAAAACAGCAGAAGGAGCAGCAGTTAAATTTACAGAAGCTCCTTGGCAAAAATTAAGCGGACCATCTGCAACAATTAATGGCGTAACTGGCACATTTTCTGTAACATTGATAATATTGGAAGTAGATGAACAATTGTTTCCGTCGGTAACAACAGCGCTAAACGAGCCTGAATTAGATACAGTAATGCCGGCTGCAGATACTCCATTTGACCAAACAACGTCGTTTATATTAGATAACAATGAAACTGATTCTCCTTCACAAAATACTGTTGGCCCTTGAGCTGAAATAACTGGTACTGTTGGAAGTGGATTTACAGTAACAACAATTACATTGGAAGTTGTAGAACAATTTAAACCATTTGTTTCAATTACTGAATATGAACCAGATTCAGTAACCGAAATGGTATTAGTGTTGGCTGTATTATTACTCCATAATAAGTCTCCTGTTCCAACAACTGCAGTAAGATTTACAACACCGCCTTCACAGAAAACAAGTGGTCCATCTGCAGTTACAACCGGGGCAATTGGCGATGTGTTTACAAAAACTTCAACCGGTGCTGAAGGCAAAGAACAGCCATCAAGTACGGTTGTAAATACGCCTGGAGTTGTAACAATTATTGAGGAGCTTGTTTCATTTGTACTCCATAAATTTCCTACAGCAACGTTACTTGTAAGGGTAACACTTTGACCATCGCAAATAGTGATTGGACCCGCAGGTGAAATAATTGGGATAGCATTAGGAACATTTGTAATAACCCTAGGGGAGGAAGTTGCCTCGCAACCATTTGCGTCTATGGTGGTAACTGTAACTGTTTGAGTTGTAGAAACTGTTACTGTGTTTGAATTTCCTCCTACCGACCAATTGAATGAATTTGCAGGAGTTGAGGTAAGAACAACATTTAAACCGTCACAAAAAGTGGTGTCGCCACTTGCAGAAATTATAGGAACTACAGGAATGTTTGAAACTATATTAAAGGGTAATGAGGAAACAGTGCAATTATTTTGGTCGGTTAAAATTACTGTATAATCTCCAGTTGTATCAAACGTGGCTGTTTGAGTAGTTTGACCATTTGACCAAAGCAACGAAAAATCTGAATTAGGTGCAATATCAGAAATTAATTCCACATCATTTCCTGGTCCAAAACAGAAGGGAGTGACACCATTGTTTAAACTTATAACAGGAGTTGGAGGAGATGGGAAATTAACTAATGTAAAAGTGTTTGAAGAGGAACAATTAGCTGCACTAGAAGTGGTAACTGTATAGGTTATAGGGGCAGAAACCGTAATTTGTTGAGTTGTTTCGCCGGTACTCCAAACATTTGGGAATGTACTGCTAGAGGTTAGTGTAACTATAGATCCTTGGCAAGCAGAAGTACTTCCTGATGAAGTAAAAATTGTAGGTATTGGTGGAGGTGAAACTACATTTATTTGCAAAGGGGCGGAAACTGAAGTACAATTATCAGCAGAAATAACTGTAACTGTGTAGCTTGCTTGTGCAGAAACTGTTATGGAAGGTGTTGTTTGACCGCCGGGATTCCACAAAAACTGTAAACCGCTCTGTGATACTTCTGCATTTAAAGTGATGGAAGCATTGTCGCATATTGTGGTAGGTTGTCCATTTACATTAATTGTTGGTGTTGGAGGGATAGGAAAGATGTTGGCAACAACCGGATATCTTTTTGGATTTGCACAAGCAGCAGCCTCTGCAACATAAAAAGTTGTTGTTGCACTTAGAATTGGAGTATTAAATACAGCTGAATTTGTTTGAACAACATTTCCACCTATTTGTGCATCAAACCAATTGTAAGCATTTAGTCCAGAAGTGCCACCAGAAACTGAAAGCTGAACAGATAAAGGGCCACAACTAGAGCCATCTACTGGAATTAAAGCTGGATATTCGTAGGCTCCAATATCGGAAGCATTTACTCTTGGTGTTCCTCTTTGATCAGTTGAGCTTGCACCAAGGTCGTTTCCTGCATCTATTGCTTGGCTACAAGCATTTAATGAAACCGTTGGTGTTGATCCTCCATTAGAAGCTAAAAGAGCTGGGAAATCTAATACAGAATTATTTGACAATGGAATTACATTCCCCGTTAAATTAGCACTAGATGCAAATGCAAACCCGGTTAAATCACCTATAATATTGTGTCCGAATGTAGACAAAATTCTATCTTGAGCAGTATCAGGATTTATTTTAATATCATTTCCTGTGTTTAATGAACTTTGTGCATCATTGTTTACAACTATTGAATTACTAATTTGACATGTGCCTGCATTTATGTAAAAGCCTCCACCCAAACCGGTTGAAATGTTGTTAGTTACAGTACAATTAATTATATTAATTTCGGAAGGATTAATAATATCAAAACCCCCTCCAACAGCAGATCTGTTTCCAAAGATGGTAGAGTTGCGTACCGTTAAAGAGCATTCACCAGAAGTAGCGATACCTCCACCAATGCCTCCAAAATTTAAATTGTTGCTTACCGTTGAGTTTAAAATTTGAACAGTTGAATTTGTTATTCTTATCCCTCCACCTATGTTTTGAGAACCAAAATTATTTGTTACTAGGCAATTGTTTAAAACTACATTTGAGTTTTGGATATTTAGTCCACCACCGTCTCCAAAACCATTTTGGAACGAAATATTTCTTATTTCAACATTGGGAGTTCCACTGCCTGTATTGGCAATTGTTAATACGCTATTAACAAGAGTTCCATTTATTATACACAATGAACCGTTTGGACCAATAATCAAAACATCTGAAGCCAAAAATGGCAATTCAGAAATTGTAGTTACTGAACTTACAGCAGACATGTCAATGGTATCTAAACCTGTAGAAAACACATTGGCGAAATTTATTGCTTCTCTGAGTGAACCGGGCAAACCTGCCGGTAAATTTCCATCGTTAATTTGAGTAATTGGATAAATTGTAGCCTTGGCAGGTAGTACTCCAAATAAAAAAATGGAAAGGATTGTTACAATCCTTGCCGATTTCTTCCTTAGTTTTATCATAGTAATTTTATAAATATTCAATTATGTAAATTATTTAAAAAGGCGAAAGTAACATTAGCATTGGGAAATTCAAAAAAAATTATGATGAATTATTAATAAATCTGTGTTAATTCAAATAATTAATTAGAATTTAAGTGTTTCTTAAGGAAAATTTAAGGAAGATAAAAAGTAATTTCTGTTTTTGATACTATAATTTCGACATGTTTTTTTCTATAAAATGGTCAAATTTTACAACCTATTTGCCGTTTGGATTAAAATATTCTCAAACTCCTTTTTTGTTGTTTGATGCAATTAACTTTACGTATTATCTTTTGAATTTCTTTTTTTAATCAAACGAAATGCTGTCCTTTTCAGTTTTTAAAAAATCGTATTGCATTTAACTTTATGGTTAGGTTGTGATTATTGCATGTTCCATGCTTGTATAAGTAGTTGAATTTAAAATACAAAGCCCTACTTTGTGTTTTTTGGATTCAATATTTGTATGATTTTTAGCAAGCTATTTAAATCACTATTAAAGCTGTTATATCAAGAATAGAAATAAATAAATATTATGAGCTAAACTCTAAATTTTTTTGAGTTTACAATATTTTTTTTGCTACTAAAGTTAAAACAGTTTCTATTGCTACAATTTCGTTTTTCTGATTACTTACTTCTACTGCCCACTCCACAACACCTTGTGGAATTTGCCCTTCTCTGTCTTCTTTTTCAGTTTTTCTTTTACAGGTAAGTTTCACCTGAATAGTGTCGCCAACATAAACTGGTTGGGTAAAACGCAGGCTATCTAATCCATAATTTGCTAGAACAGGTCCTTTTTTAGGGTCAACAAAAAGCCCGGCTGCAGCAGAAATAACAAAGTATCCGTGAGCAACTCTTCTTTCGAAGATAGAACCTTCTAAAGAGGTCTCATCGGTGTGAGCATAAAAATAATCGCCGCTTATTCCTGCAAAATTTACTATGTCGGCTTCCGTAACTGTTCTTTTGTGAGTAAAAAGTGTTTCACCAATTTCTAATTCCTCAAAATATTTTCTGAAAGGGTGTATTTTGTCTTCTTTTATATCGGAACCAGTTAGGTAAGTATTTGTTATGTGAGTTAACGTTGTTGGAGATCCTTGAAGAGCAGTTCTCTGCATATAGTGGTGAACCCCTCGAATTCCCCCCATTTCTTCTCCACCACCTGCTCTACCCGGACCACCGTGAACTAAATGTGGCAGAGGGCTTCCATGTCCGGTTGATTCTTTTGCACAGCTTTCATTTATAACTACCAATCGACCATGCATTGAAGCAGTGTTTAAAACTAAACTTTTTGCAATTGAATTGTCTGCAGTAAATATTGATGAACACAAACTTCCTTTTCCCATTTTTGAAATTACAGCCGCTTCTTCAATTGAACTATACGGCATTATTGTACTACAAGGACCAAAGGCTTCTATTTCGTGAGGAGCAGTATTGCTTAAAGGATTTTTACAATACAATAAAGTTGGAGAAAAAAATGAGCCATCATTTGCATTTGCATCAATCAATTGCATTTCTGATTGATTACCGTAAACAAGTTCACAAGATTTTTTTAGTTCATTAATTTTTGATGCAACATCATTTACTTGGTCCTTACCTGCTAGGGCACCCATCCTAACACCATCGGTTTGTGGATTTCCGATTGTTGTAGTTTTTAATTTTTCAACAA
>CAIMMJ010000080.1 GCA_903842515.1 uncultured Bacteroidota bacterium
GAAAGTCAAAGAATTTGGGTAATTTACATTGTTGCATTTTTTGTAATTTTCTTTTGGGCAGCCTTTGAGCAAGCAGGTGCTTCGCTCACCTTTTTTGCAGAAGAACAAACAGATAGAACTGTTTTTGGAAAAGAAATTCCAGCCAGTTATTTTCAATCTGTAAATGCTGTTGCCATTGTAATTTTTGCCGCAGTGTTTGTAGGTTTATGGGGTTTCTTAGGAAAAAGAAACATGGAACCAGCATCGCCTTACAAACAATCTATTGGTTTGTTTTTATTAGCATTGGGCTATTTAGTAATTGCCTACGGAGTAAAAGGAATTGACCCGTCTACCAAAGTAAGTATGATGTGGTTATTAGGATTGTATTTAATTCACACATTTGGCGAGTTGTGTTTGTCGCCAATTGGACTTTCTATGGTGAATAAACTAGCACCCATAAAATTTGCTTCTCTACTGATGGGAGTTTGGTTTTTATCTACCTCGGCAGCTAATAAATTTGCAGGCACATTAAGTTCATATTATCCCGAAACAATGCTTAAAGTAGCAGAGGTGCAAGTACAGGAAAGTGAGAGAAACATTAAATTAGTAAAAGACATTAACAAAGCCGAAGAAATTAACGGTACAAAATATATAAGCATTGATGCCGTTTCGTTTGAAGAAGTAAAAGACAAAGAAACAAAAGCAGAAGTTGTTAAAAGCATATTTAAAGAACACGTAATAAAAGAGAAAAAATTTGCTGGTTTTGTAATAGACAGTTTGTATTCTTTTTTTATGTTGTTTGTGGTTATGGCAGGCATTGCTTCAATAATTCTTTTCTTATTGTCTAAGAGACTTTTGGTGATGATGAATGGAGTTGTTTAGTTGATATACATGATGAAAAAAACAGTATTTTTTGCGGTATTTATACTTGGTTGTTTGGCAGCTTTTTCTCAGAAACCCCAAAATATTAAATGGCTAACGGTAAATGAAGCCCAACAATTACAACAAAAAGAGCAGAAAAAAATTTTTATTGATGTTTATACAGATTGGTGTGGCTGGTGCAAAAAAATGGATGCCAACACGTTTAACCATCCTGTAATTTCTAAACTTTTAACCAAGTATTATCACTGCGTTAAACTGGATGCCGAAAATGGTGATACCATTTATTTTAGCAATCAAAAGTTTTTTAAAATGGATACTCAAAAAAGAACACCCAATGAATTTGCGGTTAATTTATTAAATGGGAAAATGAGCTATCCAACCACCGTATATTTGGATGAGAACTTTCAATCTCTTGGCCCTATTCCGGGATATTTAGAGCCTCAAATGATGGAAAAGATTTTAATTTTTTTTGGCGAAAACCATTACAAAACCACTGAGTGGAAAGTATTTGAAAAAAACTTTAAAGGAGAAATAATTGTGGAAGAACATGGATACTAGAAAGAGTTTATTTTTTATTGCCATTTTCGTATGTGTATTTCAATCTTCCTTTTCTCAGGTGAATATTGAACTGAATGACTTTTTTAGACCTTGGAACAATTACAATTATTCCATTGTAAACGATACCTTAAACACACCACAAATTGGTTCTAATTGCAATTGGAATTTTAACGGTTACAGCAGTACGAACTTTGTGAATATTGACATTCAACCCATAGATTGGTATGACGATTCTGTAAATTGGATACCCAATTCATACATAATTAATGAAGCCAACCAAAAAAGAACACTTGTAAATTTTTCGGATACTAATTTTAGTTACCAGGGAATTGACTATGGTTCCAGACTGTATAAATTTAGCATTCCTGAAATACAATTTAATTTGCCATTTAATTATGGAGAAACATATAACAGCAGCTCAAAAGCAATTTTCCAAAGAGACACCACTATATTAATTGGTTTGGTAGATTCTGCAAGAAATACGTTAACAAGAAATAGAACTTGCCAAACTGTTGGATACGGCAACATTCAAATTTTTAATGAAACCTACGCAGGAATGTTGTGCAAAGAAACCATCTATTCATTTGACACATTAACCTACCACAATTCAATTTTAGGTTGGTTCACTAGTTTAGCCAGCCCAACTATTGATACTACCATTGTTTACACTTGGTATGCAAAAAATGTAGGCGCAGAAGTTGCAAGGCTTACCCTGGGTGCAAATAATTTTAAAGAATACCGTGTTTTACAAAATCCACCAATAGTTTCTTCTGTAAAAGAATTTTTAAGTGATGTAAACCTTTTTCCAAATCCTTTCGTTGGTGAACTTAGGATAGCAAGCTCAGAAAAAATTGAGCGAATTGCTGTGTATAATGTGCAAGGAAAAATGATACATCAACAAAACGAAAATCCAAACAATGCCGTGATTGATTTAAACGAATGTGAGAATGGTATCTATTTGCTTGAAATTACAACTAATAAAAACAAAACAATAAAAAAGATTATAAAAAATAAACCATGAAAAAAATCTACATTCTAAGTTTACTAATTTTAGCAACTGTAAAGGTTGGCTTTGCACAAACACCTCAAAACACCCTAATTAATTGGGATATGAGCCAATGGCAGCCGGGATTACTTGGATATGAAAATCCAAAAGGTTGGGTAAGTGGAAACTTGCTTAGCTTGGACACTGTTGCAAAAAAAGTTTCTGGAATTGGTTCTGGATTCGCTGCTTTGCTCACTACAAGGAATATACCAGGTCTTAGCACACAAACTAATGGTCAAATTCCGGATATCAATGGAATAATGTTAACCGGAACTGTTTTACCAGCGCTGCCCCCTAAATTAAAAACTGGATTTCCATACGCTGACAGGCCAGAATTCTTGGAATTTTCTTCTAAATACCAACCAGTTGGAAATGATACTGCATTTGTTTTAGTTGTACTTTACAAAAGAAACCCGGGAGCAGCAAATATTGATACAATTGCAACAGCATATTATCAAGAGGACACAACAAGCACTGAATATTCTCATCACATTTTACCACTAAACTATAGACAACCACTAATCCCAGCAAATCCTGCTACAGATAGCTTGTTAGTAGTTGTTTCTAGCAGCTCATTATTTGCACCTCAAATAGGAAGCAAATTTTACTTTACTGCATTTGACGACAACTGGACAGGAATAAGCAAAAAATTCAATAATTCAACTGATTTCATTAGCCCAAATCCTGCTGCAGATTATTTTACTTGGAATAATTTAGCCAAAGGAGTTTCTAGGGTTGAATTGTATGATATCTCAGGAAAATTAGTGTTAACAGAGAACATTCAAAAAGACATTGTTTCAATTTCTACGGCGCAACTAAAAAATGGTGTTTATTTTGCAAAAGCATACACATTAAATTCTGAATTAGTAAGCCTCAAAAAAGTAATTGTATCAAAATAGTTTTTGTTTTTAATAAAAATAGTACTTTTATAAACTTATTTTTCAATGATTTACAAATTTAATACAATGAATAAATTAAAAAGAGTTGTTCTTGCAATAGCACTTATTGCTGGTTTGTCTATAAGCTCAAAATCTCAAGTGGTTGACGATACGTTTACTCCTGCACAGCTTGTTCAGCAAGTGTTTTTAGGGCAAGGTGTAAACGTTTTTAACATTACCTTTCAAGGAGATTCTTTGCAGCAATTAGGTAAATTTAACGGGTTTGGCTCAACAGGAATTGATAGTGGTATTGTAATTTCTACTGGTAGAGCACTTGATATTGCACAGGCTGGCAATGCTCAAGCCTCAACTCCTATTCAGACAGCTAATTCAATTCCGTTTGATCAAGACATGCTAACCTTACTCAATTCAAACCCAAACAGTTCAACCGCTACAGCAAATGACGGCGCAATTTTAGAGTTTGACTTTATTCCATTGGGAGATTCTGTAAGATTTGATTATATTTTTGGCTCTGAAGAATATCCGGAATTTGTTTGTAGCTATAATGATGCTTTTGGAATGTTTTTAAGTGGACCAGGTATTGCTGGACCTTATTCTAATGGGGCAAGAAATATTGCCCTTATCCCCGGAACAACAGAAGATGTATCTATTTATAATTTAAACGGAACAAACTCTACAGGAACTTGTGCTTGGATTGGAAACAACAGTAATTTATATGTGGACAATACAGCTGGAGCCGAATTAGTGTACGATGGTTATACCACTGTACTAAGAGCGGAAGCACAAGTAATTTGCGGCCAAACTTATCACTTAAAAATAGCCATTGCAGATGCCGGAGATAGAGCCTTCGACAGTGGAGTTTTATTAAAAGCAAGAAGTTTGGTTTCTAACCAAATTTCCTTAGAAGCACTTTCACCGGGAGGTGATAGCACTTTAGTAGAAGGCTGTGCAGCTGGTGCTTTTAAATTCTTTAGGCCCGGATTGTTAAATGATACATTAGAGGTTGCTGTTACATATACAGGAACATCTACCAACGGTGTAGATTTTGCGTTGTTGCCTGACACCATTGTTTTTTTACCAGATTCAAATACTGTGTTTATACCGGTTGCTCCAATTGCAGACGGAATTTTGGAGGGGATTGAAACTATTACAGCCACAATTATTCAAGCTACATGTGATGGAACAACTTTTAATACCATTTCTCAAACATTTTACATTGTACCTCCAGAGCCAATTGAAGTAACCGTTCAAGATTTATTGTTGTGCCCAGGTGAAGGTGGGACTCTTACCGCTTCTACAACTGGCGGTTTTTTTCCTATTACCTATTTGTGGAGTACCGGACAAACAACACAAACAATAAATGTGGCCCCAACAGGCAACCAAGATTTTTGGGCAACAGTTTCTGATGGTTGCACCAACACCACCGATACCGATACAGCATCTGTAATTTTTGGAGAAATAATTCCTGTTTTTGTAACTGCTACACTTACCACTTTGCCCGAAGCTTGTGGTTCAAGCGAGATTACTTTTAGCATAATTACTCCGCAAACTACTCCATATACTTTCCCAATTACCATTGGTGGAAATGCTACAAACGGAGTGGATTATTCTTCATTCCCCACAACTTTAACTTTTCCTCCCAACACAACAAGTTTAACTGTTACCCTTGCAATTACACCTGATAATTTGCCAGAAGGAAACGAAACAGTTTCTATTTTTGTAAATCTTTTTAGTTCTTGTTTAAACTCAACAGAAGGCTTGGTTTTTACAATTCAAGAAAATCCTTCTAATTTGGCAGTAACATTAACTCAAGCAAATACTCAAACTTGTCCGGGAGACCCAGTTATTTTGAATGCTATAGGTACGGGAGGTACTGGAAATTTTGTTTACAGTTGGAGCAATGAGCCTTTAAACACCACCAATACTACAACTGTTGCGCCAAGCACATCTACTACTTACACCGTTACAATTATTGATTCCATTTGTGGTTTTCCTATAACTCAAAACGCTCAATTCACTGTTGTTCCTCCTACTATTGCTGATGTAGTGATATCTAATATATCTAATTACGACTCTTTAGTTTGCCCGGGAGCAATTATCACAAAGATTATAACTGCAAACCAAGGTTCAAATACAAATTTTACTTATTTGTGGCAATCTATTGGCACTCCAAACGATACATTAAGTATAAACGATACACTTGTTTTTACTGCTAACGAATCATTTAATTATTTTGTTGTTGCCACTGGAATCTGTGGTAAATCCGACACCACTTTTTTTGAAATAATTGTTCCAAATCATGCCCCTTTAACAGTAGATTTAGGTCCTGACAGAACTGTTAGGTGTATTGGTGATATTACTTCAACAATAGCCACAACGGCTGGAGGTGCTCCTGGTTTTAAATTTATATGGAACAATCAACAACCAGCTGTATATGCAAATCAATTTAATTTACCAATAAATTTTACTCAGGATGTAGTTGTTGTTGCAACTGATACTTGCTTTAGAATTGCAACAGATACCATAAAATACAGTATTCCAAGTTATGCACAACTTACATTATTAGCAGGTGCTGATACATCAGCCTGCCCTAACAACAGAGCTCCATTGTCTGCATTAGCATCATTTGGAGAGGGAACATATTCTTATGTTTGGACGGCTTTAAGCGGTACAGACCCTATTAGTAGCCCATTTACAGATACATGTTCTGTGATAGTTTCTGCAGCCCACGACTATTTAATTAAAGTAACTGACTTTTGTGGTACTGAGGTAAGTGATACAGTTAAGCTTAGCGTTAGAGATTGTAACATTGAAATACCAAATATATTTACACCAAATGGAGATGGAGTAAACAACAAATTTAAAATTATTGGCTTAAATGAATACCCAAACAACACAGTAATTATCTTTGATCGTTGGGGTAAAAAAGTAAAAGAAGTTACCAATTACAACGATGAAAATGCTTGGGATGGTGCAGATGCCGATACAGGAACCTATTTTTATGTGGTGTTGTTTAATCAAGAAGGGATAGAACCCAAAAACGGAACAGTTCAACTTTTGAGATAAATTATTTGCAAAGACAATAATTCTTAAAAATATTTAATACTTTAGGGGATTGATTTTTCAATCCCCTTTTTTTATGAAAAAAATAGTTACACTTTTATTTTTAATTTCAATTCTAAATTCCCCAAAGTTATTTGCTTCTCATATCATTGGAGGAGAAATGAACTATGAATATTTAGGAAATGACTTGTATAGAATAACCTTAAAAGTTTATAGAGACTGTAGTTCTTCTACTGGTTTTGACAACCCAGCAAAGATTGGCATTTATGAAAATGGAACTCTAATTGCTCAATTAAATTCTTTTATTTTTGAGGAAGGTGCTGTTGATCCACCAGAATTGCCATCTTGCGTAGAAATTCCAACAAATATTTGCGTAGAAAGAGCAGTATACATAGAAGAGTTTACTCTGCCTCCTTCAGAATTTGGCTATGATATTATGTATCAAAGATGTTGCAGAAACGGTTCAATAGAAAATATAGTATCTCCAGGATCTGTAGGAGCCACTTATTATGCTAAAATTCCACCTACAAGCATTGCCAACCCAAACAGTAATCCTTCTTTTAGCGAACTTCCTCCAATTTTTTTATGCATCAATACCCCATTTGTTTATGACCACTCTGCATTAGACAGTGATGGCGATTCTTTAGTTTATAATTTATGCACACCATACATAGGCGGAACCCAGTTCGGTCCTAGCCCAGATCCATTGCCACCACCCTACGGAATTGTAGAATGGGCAGGAGGATTTGATCAGGTTAATCAATTGCCAAGTGCAATTGGTTTGAATTTAAATATTGAAAATGGCCAACTTACTGCAAATCCAAACCAATTGGGTCAGTACGTTATTGGAATATGTGTATCGGAGTACCGCAATGGTGTTTTATTGGGCGAAACAAAACGAGATTTTCAGTTTAATGTTATTCAATGTCAAAATTCTGTTGCCGCAATTGCAGAATTTGGAGCGGAAGATTTATGTATTGGAAATACAGTTTCTTTTTCCAATGCAAGTTCAAATTCAACCAGTGTTTTTTGGGACTTTGGTGTTATTGGGATAGATTCAGATACTTCAATTGTTGATAATCCAACTTATGTTTTCCCTGATACAGGATATTATGATGTTACATTAATTGCAATAAATGGAGCAACCGATTGTTCTGATACTGCAACTGCCACATATCATGTATTGCCTTTGCTAGCGCCGCAAGTTGATGCTGTTTCTGACCAATGTTTTGACGGAAATGTATTTGATTTTAATTTAGGAGGAGCATTTGATGCAGCAAATGCAACAATAAATTGGACTTTTGGGAATAGTGCAAATATAACAACTGCAAGTGCAATAAATCCTCCGTTTATTGTTTATTCTCAAACGGGCCAACAACAGGTAACAGTTACTGTTGAGCAATTTGGATGTATTAGAAGTAGCACTCAAACGTTTAACTTGTTTGCCAGCCCTGTTTCGTTAATTGATTATAATTCTCAATTGTGTGGAGGTTTAAATTCAACATTTGGAAACTTAAGCACAGGTGCTCAAACTTATTTTTGGGATTTTGGTGTTTCAGGAATTCAATCTGACACATCCAATTTATCAAGTCCAAATTATCAATACCCTGATAGTGGTGAATATCAAGTTTCATTAATTTCTTATTCTGCCGAAGGCTGCACCGACACCGCAACTGTTACTGCCATAGTTTCTTCATTTTCGCCCCTAACAGCAAGCATAACACAAGATAAAAATGTTTTATGTGCAGGCGATACGGTGCAAGTGGCAGTATATGCAATTGGAGGAGGCCCGGGGAAAAAATGGTCTATAGATGGAGTAAATTTTGGAACTCCAAATTTCTATTCGTTTGTAATAACTAACCAAACAGAAGTTATTGTAACAGTAAAAGATACTTGCAATGCAGTAATAAGAGATACTTCTGTATTTAGAACAAATGTATACAGCGCTGTAGTTGCAAATGCTCATGAAGACACAACGGTTTGTTACGGACGAAGAGTAAGTGTAAAATCAACTGCCATTGGAGGAACCGGACAATTTTCTTATGTATGGACAAGTATTAGCGGCACCGATCAATTGCAAAATGCAAACAGCGATACCACTTCCTTAACTGCCACGGTGGCCAATACATTTGTTGTAACAGCAAAAGACCAATGCGGAACAGAGGCAAGTGATACCGTTGATGTAAAAATAAAATTATGTGAAGTGGAAGTTCCTAATATTTTTACACCAAATGGAGATGCAACAAACAACAAATTTGTAATCAAGGGAATTTCTGACTTCCCCAATACAAGCGTACAAATATTTAACAGATGGGGAGCCAAAGTATACGAAACTAACAATTATAATGACGAAATTGCGTGGGATGGCGAAGGAAGTGATTCTGGAACTTATTTCTATTTAGTAAATTTTAGCGTTGCAGATAAAAGCTTATTGAAAGGCACAGTGCAATTGTTGAGGTAAAATTTCGACAATGAAAAAATTAATTTTTGCATTATTATTTTTTCATATTAATTATTCAGATGTTGGTGCAAACCATTTAATTGGGGGTGAGTTATCCTACAAGAAATTAACAGGAACTACCTATGAAATTACTTTAAAAGTTTTTAGAGATTGTAATGCACAGAATGCAGCAAACTTTGATAATCCTGCAAATATTGCCATTTATGAAAATGGTGTATTAATCAACAATATCCAAATTGATTTAAATAATCCTACTAGCGTAGATCCACCTCAACTTGCATCATGTATTGTTGTGCCAAGCACGGTATGTGTTCAAAAAGCCATTTATGTAACAACTGTAAGTCTCTCATCTAGTTCTTATGGATATGATTTAGTTTATACCAGGTGTTGCAGAAATACGTCAATACAAAACTTGTTAGATCCGGGTGCTACCGGCAGTACTTACTATGCCTATATCCCAAAAACACAAACGGTAGCAACAAATAGCAATCCAGTTTTTAATTCTTTGCCACCCATTTTTTTGTGCATCAATACACCGTTTGTTTATGACCATTCTGCCACAGACTACGATGGAGATTCTATAAGATATTATTTTTGCAGACCATACGCCGGTGCTACGGAAACAGATCCTCTGCCAATTCCTGCCGATCCTCCACCATTTCCATTAGTAAACTATTCTAATCCATTTGGTGTTGACAATCAGCTAAGCTCTAATCCAGCAATGACAATAAATGCATCAACAGGTCAATTAACAGTAAATCCAAATGCTTTGGGGCAATATGTTGTGGGTGTTTGTGCTTCTGAATATAGAAATGGAATATTTTTAAGTGAATCAAAAAGAGACTTTCAGTTTAATGTTATTCAATGCTTCAATTCCATTGCATCAATTCCAGACCAAACTGTATTTTGCAATGGCTTAACAGTAGATTTTTTAAACACAAGTGCAAACAGTACAAATTATTTGTGGGATTTTGGAGTTACAAATTCTACCACTGATGTTTCTACTGCTCAAACGCCAACATTTACCTATCCGGTACCCGGAGTATATACAGTAACTCTTATTGCAACTAACGTGTTTAACAATACCGTTGCATGTGCAGATACCGCAACAACAACATTAGAAGTTTTTCCGGTTTTAGATCCCGATTTTGTAGTACCTCTTCCTCAATGTATACAAGGAAATAGTTTTAATTTTTCGGCCAGTGGAGCATTTGACAATTCTGCTACATTTTTGTGGAACTTTGGAACAAACGCAAACATTACTACGTTAGCCTCACAAAATGCAAACAATATTGTTTTTAATACCGATTCACTCATTGAAGTTAGTTTAATTGTTGAGCAATTTGGTTGCTCAGATACGGTAAGGAAAAACATCGAAATATTTCCTCAGCCCATTGCAGAAATAGGAGAAGTAAATAAATATTGTGTAGGACTACAAATTGATTTTGAAAACTTAACTCCTAATTCACCCGGAACAAAATTTCATTGGGATTTTGGTATTGCAAACACCTTAAGCGACACTTCAAATTTATATAGTCCTAATTATACTTTCCCAGATACTGCAAACTATACAATTGAACTTACCGTTACAAGCCCTGAAGGTTGTATTGACAGCGACAGTGAAGTTTTTCTTGTATACCCATTATTGCTTCCTGGAGTTTATCCATTTAACGATTCAAGCTACGTTAATCAATGTATTGATGTAAACTATTTTAATTTTTTTGCATCAGGGGTTTACAGCGATTCTACAGATTTTATTTGGCAGTTTGGACCCAATGCAAATCCAATAAGTTCTACTGAAAAAAACCCTCAAGGTGTAACATTTAATGTTGCAGGCACTATTCCCATAACAATTACAGTGCAAGAGAATGGTTGCAGCAAAAGCCTCTCCGACACCGTTAGAATTTATAATCGTCCAACAGTAAACTACAGTTTAAATACCAATAAGTGCTATCCTTTTACGGTTCAGTTCAACAACAATTGTTTTGCAGAAACCCCAATAAATTACTATTGGAATTTTGGCGACAATACTTATTCGGAAATGCCAAATCCGTTACATGTATTTGAAAATGCAGGTGTGTATTCTACAAGTTTAAAAATTATTACAAAAACAGGCTGTAAAGATACCTTAGATGTTTCGTTAGACAGTATCAGATTTTTGCCTTCGCCTATTGCAGGACTTGAAATAGTTCCTGCGAAAGTTTCGATATTTGACCCCAAAGTTTCATTTAAAGATATTTCAACAAACAAAGTAAGTTCATCTACTGTATTAGGAGATGGTAGAACAAAATTTGATTCGGAATTTGTTTATCAATACTCAGATACCGGAACATATAGAGTAATGAATATTGCCATAAATGAAGACGGTTGCAGAGATACCGCCTTTTACGATGTTATTGTATTTCCAGAATTTAGGTTTTGGGTCCCAAATAGTTTTACGCCAAATGGTGATAATTTGAATGACGTGTTTAAGCCAATTATTATTGGAGCAAAGGAATATTCCTTTAGAATTTTTGACAGGTGGGGAAATTTAATTTTCGATTCTATTAACGATAAGGAAGGGTGGAATGGGAAAATACATAATAGTGAGTCAGACGCTCCAGCAGGAGTATATTCATATACTATTGATATATTAAATGTGCTAAAAAACTTTGAATCTAAAACAGGAATGATAATATTAAATCGTTGATGTTTTTTTTACAATTCTAAAAAATGCCCAATTGGTTTTTTTCCATTGATTTAAATTTAGCAATTTGCATTCAACATTCACACCATAATTTTGGAGATAATATTGCTTGAGTAAACTAGATTTAAAATCAAATTTATCCTTTTCTACTAACCACAAACAATTTGAATTTTTAATGGAATAATCATAGATAGAATCTACCTTTCTCTTCTTTAATATTTTGGCATTGTGTGGAGAATGTGATAACCAATTTGAAATATAAATTCTATCTTTTAAAATTAAAAATGGTTGATTAAATCCTTTACAACAATTCATCTTTAAATCGCCCCATAAAACAAAATCACAGTTGTTTAGTTTATTAAACACTTCTATTTCTTTGCTTAACATTTTAATTTGATGGCTATTTTCTACTACTTTGTTGTATGTTTTAAAACTCATTAAAATTAGGGCAAGCGAAGTAGCTGTTACTAACAAGTAATTTCTTTCTTTAAACTTGTAGATAAATAAAAGCAAAGTAAAAAGCAACAACAGCAGAGGTAAAAAAACCCTTTCCTTCATGATATAGATTTGAGAAATTAAAACCACAGTGGAAAGCATAAATAGAATTAATAGAAAAAA
>CAIMMJ010000081.1 GCA_903842515.1 uncultured Bacteroidota bacterium
CAACCAATAACGGAGGAGTATACAATTCCAACGTAACATCCAACACCATGGCAACTTCTTATTTGGTAGAAGGTGAATCTATCGTTAACCTAAAAATTGATGCCTTGGGATATGGTTTTTTTCTTACGCAATTGGGTAAAATTTTTAAAACTACGGATGGAGGAAACTCCTGGAACTTAAAGGCAGATAACTTTGGTGTTCAATGGAACGGAATAGACTTTGGCGATAGCTTGGTTTTGGCAGTAGGAGATTCTGGCAATATTGCTGTATCTACTAATTATGGCGAATTGTTTGAATTGTATACAGCCGGAACAAATAACTCGCTAAACGCAGCCCGCGTAAAATCGCCCAGAGGATATGTTACAGGTTCTGGCGGTTTAGGTTTTGTAGTGAGTGTTTCAGATAGCACATTAAATCTAAGAAAAGTAAAAGATAATTTTAATCCAAATTTGGTTTTTCCTAATCCTGCGTCAACCCAAATTACGTTAGAAAATCCTTTTGAAAATTTCAATACCAGTGTTCAGATTAACGACAGTTTTGGAAAAGAAATTGGTAATTACAATTTTAATTCTAGAGCAAACGCCAAGATTGATGTATCTAATTTTTCTACTGGAATTTATTGGGTGGTATTTAGCAGCGAGGGCAAAAAAGTAAATTCAAGATTCTTAAAAGTAGAGTAGAAGTTTACAGATTATAATTTAGAACTTCTGTTTCTTAAGAGTAAATCTGCCAAAACCAGCGCAGCCATGGCTTCTACAATAGGAACAGCTCTTGGCAAAACACAAGGATCGTGGCGACCTTTGCCTTTTAGTACAATTTGTTTTCCGTTTTTATCTACACTGTTTTGATCTTGCATAATTGTAGATACAGGTTTAAACGCAACTTTAAAGGTAATAGGCATTCCGTTACTAATTCCGCCTAAAATTCCACCGGAATTATTTGTTAGTGTTTTTATGTTTTTATTTTTATCTGATGTAAAAATATCATTCATTTCACTTCCATAAAGTTTGGTAGAATCAAACCCTAAGCCGTATTCAAATCCTTTGGCGGCATTTATAGATAGCATTGCTTTGGCAAGTTCTGCTTGTAATTTATCAAAAACAGGTTCGCCAATTCCGGCAGGAACGTTTTCTATTTTGCAAGAAATAATTCCTCCAACTGTGTCCCCATTTTTTTTGGTTTGTTCAATTAGTTCTTGCATTTTTTTTGCAATTTTTTCGTCGGGGCAACGAACCAAATTTTTTTCTTTTTTTCTTTGAACGATAGAATTTTTTCTCTCTATCCAATCGTCACCAACTTCAATGTTTTTTATGGAGCTAACAAAAGCACAAACATTTATTTTATAGTGTTTTAAAATTAGTTTTGCAATTGCTCCTGCCACTACTCTGCAAGCTGTTTCGCGGGCCGAAGCTCTTCCTCCTCCAGCAGTATGTTTTAACCCGTATTTCTGCAAGTAAGTAAAATCTGCATGTCCGGGTCTAAACGTTTCTTGCAAATGAGAGTAATCTGATTCTTTTTGATTTTCGTTTTTAATAATAAATCCTATGGGTGTACCCGTGGAAACTCCATTTAAAATTCCGGATAAAAATTCAACGGTATCGCTTTCTTTTCTTTGCGTTGTTATCTTGGATTGACCAGGTTTTCTTTTGTCCAGTTCATTTTGAATAAACGTAAAATCCATTTTTAGGCCGGCCGGACAACCTTCTATTATTCCACCAATGGCAGTGCCGTGAGATTCACCAAAGGTGCTCAGCTTAAATAAAGTTCCAAAACTGTTTGAGGACATAGTTGTAAATAATTTCATTAAACATACAGATATTATTAAAGTTGAAAAATTATTAATGAAAATTAAACATTCTATTCTTATTTTTGAATTCAAATTAAATAATGAATCATACTGCACACCAAAATATACACAACGAAGATCACTTTGGACAATCAGAATTGATAAGAGATGTAGTAATAGGCATGAGCGATGGATTAACTGTTCCTTTTGCTTTGGCAGCAGGTTTAAGCGGTGTGCTCACCAGCAATGCATTAATTATTACCGGTGGATTAGCCGAGATTTGTGCAGGTTCTATTGCTATGGGTTTAGGCGGCTACCTTGCAGGAAAAACAGAAATAGAACATTATAATTCTGAATTAAGCAGAGAGTATTTAGAAATAAAAACCAAACACGAAGCCGAAAAGCAGGAGGTTAGAGATGTGTTTGCCAATTACGGATTATCAAAAGAGCTGCAAGATTCTGTGGCTGATGAATTGGCTAAAAACGAAAAAAATTGGGTAGAGTTTATGATGAGGTTTGAATTGGGTTTAGAAAAACCCGATGAAAAAAGAGCTACTAAAAGTGCCTTAAACATTGGAGTGGCTTATGTTATAGGAGGCTTTATTCCTTTGCTTGGATATTTTTTTTCTGATACCCCTTCACAAGGATTAATTTATTCTTCCATTATAACTGTTGTTTGCTTGTTTGTGTTTGGATATTTTAAAAGCAAGTTCACAGGGCAAGCTCCGCTAAAAGGTGCACTGCAAGTTACCTTTATTGGGTTTTTAGCAGCAACAGCAGCATTTCTATTGGCAAAATTAATTTCTTAAATTTTTAATGGCTATAACAACTCTTTCAAAAGAAGATAAAAAGAACTTTTTTATTCTTCACGTGGTGGTTTTTATTTGGGGTTGGACAGGAATATTGGGCAAACTTATTGCAATGCCGGTTTTGCCAATGATTTGGGTGAGAATGATTGCTACCGTAGCAATGTTGTGGCTTTTTGGTGTAATTGTAAAAAAGAACTTTTTGTTGCAACAAAAAGAAATTGTACAACTGTTTTCAACTGGTTTTTTAATTGCACTGCATTGGATATTTTTTTACCAAACCATAAAAATATCTACGGTTTCTATTGCAGTAATTTGTTTAAGTACATCTACTTTTTTCAATTCAATCTTAACCTCAATTATAGACAAAACAAAACCCAAATTTTACGAGTTGGGAATATCTTTGATAGTAATGTTGGCAATTGCTTATATTTTTAACTACCAACCCGGCTATGAATTAGGAATGATATTCGGAGTTATTTCTGCATTTTTTTCTGCTTCGTTTACAACCGTAAATGGAAGAATTAGTAAAAACTTCGACGCCATTGTTTTCTCTGTGTACGAGTTATTGGGTGGTGTAATTTTGCTGAGTATTCTTTTGTTTTTCTTTCCTGCAAATTTTGCACAACTTGTTGGCGCAAGTGCAAGCGATTGGTGGTATTTGTTTATTCTTTCATCGTTGTGCACAGCAATTCCCTTTGTTGCCAGTGCTTATGTATTAAAGCACATTCCCTCATTCAGTGTTTTATTGGCCATTAATTTAGAGCCGGTTTATACCATTATTTTGGCCTACCTAATTTTTGGTGAACAAGAAAAAATGAACCTTCCTTTTTACATTGGAACGTTAGTAATATTGCTCACCTTATTTGGCAATGCTTGGGTAAAGAATAGGAATAGAAAATAAAATTTTTTTATTGAGAATTAATATTCTTATTTGTAAAAACAACTCTTATGAAATTTAAACTTTTCCTTTCCCTTTGCATTTTACAATTTTCTAATTTTTTGTTTGCAGGCAGCAAAAATGATCCAAACAAAAAGTATTTTGTTGGCCCTAAAGTTAAAAATGCAAGTGGTATTAGTTCTCTTTTATACAGCAAGGATAAATTGGTCTTAGGCACGTTTAATGGTGATGAACTTTTTAAAGCAAACATCAATCCTGTTAATTTAATGCAAGAAGGTGAGTCCAAGATCGG
>CAIMMJ010000082.1 GCA_903842515.1 uncultured Bacteroidota bacterium
CTTCCTCCTTGGTATGAACTTGTAAATAAGCTGGTAGGTGGGTTGGAAGCTACTCCACCTCCTTGGGTAGAGATGTTTACGCCATTGCGGAACACACCGGCATTGGAAGCACCCTGACCTATTGCGGTATACGTCTGAACCACCGTGGTGGCTGGAAAGCCGGAACCCAAGGTTCCTCCGCTGCCTGCCTGGAAGTAAAAAGCATTTTCATTGCCATTCCAAAAGCCCAGGAGCCAATTGGGGGTACCCGAAAGCATTCGTTGGTTTACGCCGCCATCTAAACTCTGTACCGAATTAATGGTCCAGTTGTTGGTGCTAAGGGATCCCGTACCTACAGTTAAAAATTGCTGGTTTGATGCCAAATGTTTTAATCCCGGTCTTGCATTTTTTGTGTCAAGAACACCGGCGTTTACAATTCTTGGCTGTCTTATTGCTGTGGCTTGTACCATGTTTACGGCATTTCCACTTTGGTCGTACCAAATGGTGATAAAACCGTTGCTGCTGCCCACAAAGGCTAAAAGGGCAACCTGGTCTAAATCGCCACCCGCAGTAAATCCAATGTCCTGTGTGGTATTGTCACTGCTTCTTCTCACTTGAATGGCGGGGCCATTGTAGGTAGTAGAAACTTTTCTGATGGAGTACGCTGCCTGAGCCGTTTGTGTAGTTCCCAAAATTGGGTTTAAAATATTTACGCTAATAGGATAAGCTACGCTGGCGGTTCCACAGGCGTTTTTTACGATTAGGGTTCCTGTGTATATAGCTCCCGGGTTGGTTGTTCCAGGAAGCGTTACAGCAATGGGACTTGCAAGCAAAGCGGCATCTATTACGTTCGTAAATCCGGCAGCAAGCGATGCGGCACCCCAGGTGATGCTGTAGGTTACTGGGCTAAGTGTGGTAGCTGTGTATGGAATGCTAGCGCTTGCAGCATTTGCCGGAACAGCAGGACTGGAGCTTAAGGTAATTGTTGGCTGTACTCCAAAATAACAAATTTGGTCGTTTTCTATTGCAACCCTGTCTGAGGAGGATAGAGCTGTGGAGAAAAACAGTAATTCAGGAACGACGCCTTGGGTATAATGGTTATTTCCATAAGAAAACAAACCGATGTTGCTGTTGCTGAAAATAAAAGAGGTGTTTCTGGAGTTGCTGTTCAAGGAATTGGTTCCGTTTTTATACACTTCGGCTATCGCTCCGTTTCTGAGAAAGGTTCCGGTTGATAAATTTGTCCAGGTAAGCGCCCCAGAAACCCTTCCAGTTCCGGCATCACTTACATCAAAATAGGTGTTGCCGTCGCTCCAGGAGGCGTGAATGTTGTATTCGTTGCCATTTCCTGAAAGCAATGACTGAGTTACACCCGTATTGGTTCTGAGTACCGATGAAACCGTAGTAGTTACGCCACTGCCAACTGCTACTGCATTGGTAAGTGAGGTAACCATGTTTTGATTTCCTAAGAGGCTGAGGGTGGGACGGCTATTGGCCAGGTCAATCACTCCTGCATTTACAATGCGGGGTTGTCTGGCTTGGGTTGTTTGAACAGCATTCCGCCCATTACCACTTTGATCGTACCAAATACTAACAAATCCACTTCCACTGCCCACAAAGGAAAGAAGGGCGGCTTGGTCTAAATCGCCACCCGCAGTAAAACCAATGTCCTGTGTGGCGTTGTCGCTGCTTCTTCTTACACGTATGGCAAAACCATTGTAGGAAGGCGCTGCCCTCCTTGTGGAATAAGCCGCCTGGGCAGTTTGAGTAGTACCCAAAATAGGACTTAAAATATTGATGCTAACCGCATAGGGTGTACTTGCTATTCCACAACTGTTTTTTACAGTTAAGGTTCCTGAATAAATGGCTCCAGGTGCAGTTATAGTAGGAAGTGAAACGGTGATGGCACCTACCGGTATGGCAGCATCCACCACGTTTGTAAATCCGGCGGCTATTGCTGCAGCACCCCAGGTTATGCTATAGGTGATGGGATTAACGGTGGTAGAGGTATATGGCCATGTTACTGTACTTGTGTTTGCCGGCACAGCAGGTACTTGTACCAAGGCTATGGTAGGAGGCGTAAAATAGTAGCAAATCTGGCTGTTTTCTATAATTTGGCGGTCGCTTGCACCAATGGATGAATTAAGCACAATAATTTCCTGCATAGTTCCGTCAGAGAACTCACTGCCACCATTATAGCACCCTGTAAATAAACTTGCAGGTGGGTTTGATGGTGCACCGCCGCCCTGGGCAGAAATATTTACACTGTTGCGGAATACGCCTGCATTGGATGCACCCTGACCTACTGCGGTATACACCTGAACTTCGGTGGTGGCAGGAAATCCGGAACCTAAAGTTCCGCCACTGCCTCCCTGAAAGTAAAAAGCACTTTCATTGCCATTCCAAAAGCCCAAGAGCCAGTTACTGGTACCCCCAAGCATTCGTTGGTTTACGCCGCCATCAAGACTCATTACTGAGTTTACCGTCCAGTTGTTGGTGGAAAGATAAGAGGTTCCTACACTTAAAAATTGTTGGCTAGATGCAAAATGTTTTAATCCGACTCTTGAATTTTTTGTGTCTACAACGCCTGCATCCACAATACGAGGTTGCCTGGAAGCAGTGGCCTGCGTCATGTTTCTGCCGTTTCCACTTTGGTCAAACCAGGTGGTAATAAATCCGTTTCCGCTGCCTACAAAGGCTAGCAGGGCAGTTTGGTCTAATTCGCCACCCGCAGTAAACCCTATATCTTGGGTGGTATTGTCACTGCTTCTTCTTACACGAATGGCATTACCGGAATATCCGTCGCCCACTCTTCTTAATGAATATGCCGCCTGAGGTACTATTGCTGTGCCTAATACGGTGCTAAGTATTCTTACACTGATGGGATAGTTTACACTAACACCTCCACAGGCACTTTTAACAAGAAGGTTCCCTGAATAAGTAGCCCCAGAACTTGTTAATAATGGCAATGAAAGTGAAATAGATCCCGCTGGCAAGGCAGCATCCACCACGTCTGTAAATCCGGCAGCTATAGCTGGGGAATCCCAGGCAATGCTGTAGGTGGAAGGATTTGCGGTAGTTGCGGTATAAGGAAGGTTAGCTGCAGGAGTATTGGGAGAAACGGGTGCAATAGGACTTAACGATATGGTTGGTGATAAATTGAAATAGCAATACTGGCTGCTTTCTACAGCTTGCCTGTCGGTAGCGGACAAAGAGGAAGCAAAAACGGTAAACTCAGAAATGTTACCTGTCCATAACTGGCTAAAGTTGGTGCCGTTGTAGGGTGAACCAATTTGAAATCCTGTGGAAGTAGCGGAGGATCCGTTTTTTGTGCCTATGGCCGTTCCATTAAGATAAGGAATTAAGCCTGTTGGGCCAGAATTAACTGTCATAGACAACACAGTGGAGGTTGCTCCAATTTGTGTGTTGGGGGTGTTGGCACTTTGGTCGTTCCAAGACACACTATTACCAACGAATGTGGCATAATTTCCATTTAGAGCACCTATAAAACCAAATCGGTCACCGGTTGCGCCCAAGTTAATTAGTCGCTGGTAGGAGCCGTTGTTTGCAGTTCTTGCAGCTACAAGGTTGGTAGTGTATGGAAAGTTAAGACTTAGGTTAGATTGTGTTAAATGGGAACCTGTACCATTCAAAAACAAAGTGGGCTTGCTGTTTTGCGATTCAACTACGCCCGCATTAACAATACGGGGCTGGTTGGCTAGCGTGTTTTGAATGGCGTTTCTGCCGTTGCCACTTTGGTCGTACCAGATAGAAACAAAACCATTGCCGCTTCCCACAAAGGCTAATAGGGCTGCTTGGTCTAAGTCTCCGGAGGCAGTAAAGCCTATGTTTTGGGTAGTGTTGTCGCTACTTCTACGCACCTGAATGGCACTGCCGGTATATCCGGAGCTCAGTTGCCTGAGTGAGTAGGCTGCAGAGGCAGGCGTAGATGCTGATAGCCCCAAAGTATTGAGCGTGTTTTGGGCATTTGAACTTAGCCCAAACCCTAGAAAAAATAATAAAAAGAACTTTATTACAAATTGGTCTATTAAACTTTTTTGAGTAATAGATTGTTTCATATTGTATTGAATTTAATTTTTTTTAATTTTTTGTGAAAATTTTTTCGCAAATTTATTAAAATTAAGGTGGTATACGACATGTAAACCATATTATTTCAAATAATTAGATAAATAGCACAAAAAATCGGACGAAAAAAGGCTGTCTTAAATTTTACTTTTAAGACAGCCTAACTTTTTATATAGGTGTATATACGAATTAATTTACTCTTTGATCCATTTTTTTACTCCCACACATTCATTTCCATTGAACACTTTTACAAAATATACTCCACTTGATAAGTTTTGAATGTTTAATGAGGTATGCTGGTTTCTTGAGTTCTCATTTATTATTTCATTGCCAAGCATATCAACAATCACTAACTTTAAATCTACATTTTTTAATGAAAAATCTACATTCAAGGTTTCTTTAGCAGGATTAGGATAAATGTTAATTGAGTTATTTAATGGGAAGGATGAAACCTTTGTTACTATATTATTAAAAACTAAGCTGTATCGGTTTAATTCTGCACTAATGTTTTCAACATTTATAGCGAGAGTTGTATCTCCATTTATTGGAGTTACGCTTTGTAACTGATTGTCTTTTAAATACATTCCTTGTGCAAAACCTGAAACTCCTTCAAAAGCCATTGTGCATGTTCCTAGCGAACCAGCTTTAAATTCTAAAGGAATTTCGGGTACAGAATTTACATTATCAAATGCGTTGATGGAGTATGTTATTCCATTCATAATTGTTGCAATATTTGGGACAGTTTCATTAAAACTATATAGTTTTAGAGCATCAAAATTATCGTCAAAATTAGTGGTGGCATTTGCATCTAAACGCAATATGGCTTCATCAGAGCCAATAGAATTATTTACACTAATTTTCATAAAGCCATCAGGTAACGTAGCAGAACTTCTCATTAAAGTAACATTTGCTGTTGACTTAACAGTTTCTTTTGCAGTAAGAACAGGGCTAGCAGCAGAGGCTTTTAACCAAAATGATTGAGAGGCAGCAATTAGGTTAGTTGCTCCGTTTGTTCCAACACCAGCACTTCCTGCTACATAAACAGCATAATTTTGAGCATCTGCATTGTAATACTGTATGGCTGTTCCAACATTTGTTTTTACCCAATTTGCATTGTCCCAATCTATGGTTGAGCAATATGGATTGGCAATTAAATTCCATCCATCTTCGCTAGGCAATGCAGTTGGTACAGAAGGAGTATAAGTAACAGGTAGATTAAAATCTCCAATTTGAACAGGGCCTGTTGCATCAATGGTAATAGCTGAGGTGGTAGTGGTACCCGTACCCATATAAACCATGTATCCTTTTCCTATAGCTACGGTATTTGTTGCATTAGTTGCTGCAGTGTATCCATTGGTATAGGTTCCCGAAACTGTTTCATCGTAACTATAAACAGATACAAAAGGTCCACCTGCTGAGCCGGTTGATCCGGTAAAACCTGAAGTAGGGAAATCGTCTTGCCATGAACTAATAAGGTCACTATTAACAGGGTTTCCAATATTTGCCCAACCGGTTGATCCTCCTGGTGCAAATTTTTCGGCAATTACGTTTCCTGAAATGTTTCCTGTGCCCGTAACTTGACCAATACTGGCAGTTTTAGAAGCCGTTGACAGTAAACGAAGCTTACCGGCAGTATTTAATGTACCATTTGAAAGGGTTAAATCAGTTGAAATGTTTAAGTTATCACCCAAGGTAACACTTCCGCTTGAGGTTCTATTTAAGTTTAGATTACTCAGTGTTTTTGAACTTTCCGATGCCTGCGACATGTTAAATGTACCCGCATTTCCGGTTCCTGTGATTGTGATACTTGAAGTAGTTGAACCAACAATTGTTCCGGCTCCACTAAATGCACCAGAAACTGTTAGGTTTTGACCATTCAAAGTAAGAGTTGCTCCCGTTCCAAGGCTTAAATTATTACAAAGTGAACTTGCAGATAGTTGTGGTTGAAAGGGAACTCCTGTGGAGATGTCAACATTAGTGCTGGATATTGGCACAGCACTCCCACACCAGTTAGAGGTGGTAGACCAATTATTGCTTGTAGTTCCAAGCCATACGCCAGAACTATTTACAGTAATTGTAATATTGTTGCTTGTTGCAGTTGCAGAAGGGACCGGGCAAGGTGCATTACTTGTTAATACACAACTTATTACATCATTAGTAGCTAAAGTTGATGTTGTATATGTTGAACTTGTGGCACTAGGAATGTTTATTGTGTTTTTCTTCCATTGATAACTAGGGCTTGAACCTCCGTTGGTTGGCGTTGCCGTAAAGGTTACCGATGTACCCGAGCATATTGTTGAAGAGGGTATAGAAATAACAATTGAAGGTGTTACAAGTGGGTTTACTGTCATGGTTATTCCTGAGCTGGTAACATTGGTTGCAGTTCTACATGATGCATTGGAAGTAAGTACACAACGTATAATGTCGCCAGTAACAAAGTTGGTGCCAGCTGTTGCAACGTATGTTATAGAGGTTGCAAGTGGTATATTGGTTCCATTTTTTGTCCATTGGTATAATGGGCCAGCGCCACCACCCGAAGTACTAGCTGTAAAGGTAACAGAGGTTCCACTACACACAGTATTACTTGCAGTTGAAATTGTTATTGTTGGAGTTACCGCAGATACTACGGTGATATTTACTGAAGATACGCTATTGTTGCAAGGGCTATTAGCAATAGTCCACCTTAATCTATATGTTCCAACTCCTGCGGCAGGTGTAAAGGTTGCGTTGTTAGCGGTTAAACTACTAAGTTGAGAGAGATTGGTGCTAGGACCACTAATAAAACTCCAAGAACCAGAACCAATTGTGGGAATATTTGCAGCCAAAGTAGTTGAGGTGCTGGTACAAATGGTTTGGAATGGACCTGCATTGGCTGTGCTTGGATTTTGATCAAATATTACATTTATGTCAGACCCAGCAGAGCATCCTCCATCGGAAACAGTCCATTTTAAAAGATAAGATTCACCGGAAATTCCATTAAAGGTAGAGTTGTTGGCTGAAGCATTGCCAAAAGAACCACCTGAACCAGAAATAATACTCCAAGAACCAGTTCCGGGAGATGGAGAGGTGGCTCCTAAAGTAACTGTAGTTAGTCCACATAATGAATTATCAACGCCACCTAAATCTGTGCCAGCATTTGAAGTTACAGAACAATTACTTCCGGTGGTGAAATTACAAGTTCCTGTAAGAGAATTGTAATTTACTGTGTTGTTATATTGAGGATATGCATCAATTGCTAAGTCAGCAGTGATGCTACCTGATTCTTTTCTGAGAATTACAACAGGACCTGTGATGATATCACCTGTACCATCCAAGGTTAGTTTGTAAGTAAAGGCAGAACCTCCAGTTTGAGAAATGTCCCAAGTTCTAGAATTATTTAAAACAGAAGCGCCTGGCAGTGTGCCTGTTAACGCTGATTCTGTTTGTTCAACAGAAACCGTGCTAGTTCCGGTTAAGGAAACATAGGTAAACGTAAGGGGACGAGGATTTCCACCTTTTCCAACAGGGAAATACAGAGAAGTGGCAGAAGTGAATACCCTCTTTAGCATACCACTAACATAAGATGCAGAATTTGGAGCAATAATGTTTGGTGAGTTTAATAGTAAGGATGAACTTGGGGTTGTGATTATACCATCCGTAAGGTATAAGGTACCATTTACCGTTAATGGATTAATTAAATCTAACTGTCCACTTGTGTTAAATATTTCAACACTTGAAAGAGTATTGCTTGCGGTGGTTCCTCCAAACGTTTGTGTTGTTCCAACACCTTTAAAGGAAACAAATCCATTGTTGTGAACTATTATTCCATTATTGGTGAAGTTACCATTAATGTCCAATTCAATAGATGGAAAGGTAACAGTTTTGGAGCTATTTATTATTAAATTATTGAAAGCGGTTATTGACGAACCACTTAAAGTAGAAGAGGCTGAACCACCAGGTGTACCTGCTGCAATAAATGTTACGTCACTGCTATTGGAGAAAAAATTACCATTGTTAGTCCAATCACCTGAAACTCTAAAACTACCTGTAGTAGCATGAGCGGTTAAATTTCCTCCGGAGTCAATATTTATACTATTGAATGCGGATATTGCTGAGCCAGAAACCACTGTTGTGCCATTAAACGTTACTGTGCCTGTTCCATAAACAAAAGGATGTGCAGCGGAACTATTGTTAATCCAATTTCCTGCGATAGCAATAGAATAATTTGATGCACTTACATCTAATACAGCATTTCCGCTAATGGTTAAATTTCTATTTATTGTTATAGCATTGTTCAAGGTCTTAGTTGCTTGGGTTATGTTCAGGTCATAATAAGTTCCTGTTTTTATGGTTTGGGCACCAGTTCCACTGTAAATAATTGTATTTGGATTAGCAGAAGCAGCTAGAGTGCCCGTAGCCAACAACTCAGATGTGGCACCTTCCATTTCAAGCGATGAAGATATGTCGTTTATCCATGTTGAAGAGGAATTTGCTCCTGTGATATTGTTTGTAGTTTTTACAGTGCCTTGGCTTGCAACTGTTACACCGCTTGCAATGGCAATGACAGGAGAAATTGAAAGATTTGTATTGCTTGGAATGTTTTTATCACCAGTAATACTAAGTGTTCCTGTTCCTGTAATATTACCGGTGATAACAGATGGAGTAAGTGACCCGCCGGAAATGCTAGTTCCAACACCACTAAGCGTTAATGTATTTGCACCTATGGCAAGGGTTCCGCTATTTAACAAGTTACCCGATAAAGTTGCGTTACTGCCAAAGGTTACTGTTGTTCCCGATCCAATGGTTAAATCTCCAGTAAAAGATGGCAATGTTGTAATGCTTGAAGAACCTGTTCCAGCTGTTGTAACGTCAACTAATGATGGATTTGATAAAGTAAAGAAACCTGTTCCGCTGGTGTTCAATGAATTTGTAACCGATAGTAAACCAGTAGTTGTAGTTAAACTTCCTCCCGCTTGAATTGTAACATTGGTGAGCGACCTGTTTACATTAAGAGTAATGGCGTGACCAATAATTACAGATGAACCATCCACTGGTACACAACCACAACTGGCTCCTCCAACAGCAATGGTACTCCAAGTAGTTCCGGTTCCAAAATTCGCTGCTAATCTAGAATAGTAAATTGCAGAAGAAACTGTTCTGCTCCCTACAGGGTTACCTGCAATGGCAGTAGTTACACCACTAAGAGTTACATCAATAGATTGTGCATCTACTACGTTTGTATTTGTTGGTGAGGCAGTAATATCGTATGTTAACCAAAAATAATGCGTTCCGGCAGTAGGTAAAACTCTACTCCCAGTTATAGTAAAGGTACCATTGGGTGAAGTTACAGTTCCAAATAAATTTGCAGAAGAGAAGGTGGTATTGGACGTATAATATAATTTTGCATTTGCAATGTCAGTTGCAGGATTTGTAGAGCCTGCGGTTGAAAGAGTAAACGAAGTAGCTGTTACAGGGTTGCAAGTACCAGTTATTGCTACAGCAATTCTAATTATTCTTTGATTGGTGAGATTGGGCGCAACATTTGCAGTTGAACTTTGAGTTATTGTAGAAGTTGAAAATGCAAATGGAGCTCTAGAAGTTAAACCACCCCATGAGAGTGAAGTTGAAGGCTGTGTGGTTGAATTATCAATTCTAAAAGTTCCACCAGTTCTTCTAAGAGTACTAGTAGCTACAGCCATTGCACGAATTTGAATTCCAGAAAATAAGATGGTGTTAAAATCTGTATTAAATGCTAAGGTTGTAATGTCTAAAGTGATGGAGGTGGCAGTAATTGTGTAGGAGTTAATGGTAACACCTGTATTGTTTACAGTGATTGTTCCAACGCCTGGGTTAAACTGAAAATTGGCATTTGAAAAACCTAGTATTAAAGTTGCATTTGTTTGATTTCTTGTAAAACCTTCAGTATTGGCTATTGTTACTTCCGCTATGGAAAAATCGCTAACAGTGGCGTAGGCACTAGGATAAGTGCTGCACCAATTGGGGTTTGTGAATGAAGAAATAGAAACTTCTGCAGTAGCTTGCTTATTGACAAAGAGGCACAAAAGAAGAGCTACAATAAAGCATGAAAAACACTTGAATGTTTTGTTCATGTTACTGATTGTTTGTAATGTTGTTTTCATGATATTATAGTTATTATTTTTTATCTTACTACTTTATTTTGAGTGCAATGATACGAAAAAAAAATAAAATTTAACAACACTTTTGATTGATGCAAATTTTTATCAAATTTTTACTTTTTTTTAATCA